>CAZSZH010000014.1:0-55139 GCA_964610785.1 uncultured Flavobacterium sp.
CATACGATGTTTCTGAATGTGACTGGAGTTCAGACGTGTGCTCTTCCGATCTCTGATAATGTTTGATCCAATAGTGCTACCAGTACCCCATTGATAAGCGTCATTGGTTGACAATGTTCCACCCAAAGCAGTTAATGTTGTTCTAACTCCAGCACAAACACTTGAAGATCCTGATATACTTGTTGGAGGTGTCCCAATAATGGCACTAACAACCTTTGAGCTAAAACCTGTAGAGGCGTTAACAGTAAAAACAGTTAAAAAAACTGATAATACTAAAGTAATTTTTAAAAGGATAAATATTTTTTTCATTTGATATATATTGATGCCACTCTTTAGCAAAAACTATGAAAAAAAAATAAAATACTGATAATCAATAATTTAATTTTTTATTAATAATTTAATTTTTCCAAAAAATGGAAAATTTTATGTATTTTGGACTAATAAAAGTTAAAATTATCAAACAATTTTCTGTCAAAAAACTTAAAATTTCATGTTTCAAAAATTATAATCTATCGGGAAAATCGCTTATGATGCCATCTACTGCTAAAGACTTTATAAATATAATATCTTTAAGCGAATTTACCGTCCAAGTATAAATTTTAAGTCCATTGGCATGAATAAGGCTTACCTTTTTTTGATCTAATAATTTGAAATGAGGATTTACAGAATGAGCCTTTATTTTTGTTGCAAAATCAAGCGCTTCTTCAATGGAATATTCGGTTAAAACTCCAAGAGCAATTTTTGAATTAGTTGCAGCAACTTCCTTTAAAACATTCCAATGAAAACTAGAAATTTGAAATCGATTGTAATTCCAAAGAAACTCATGTGTGAAAGTATCTATTAAATGCAGTACTTTTTGAGTAGTGTTTGCCTCTTTGATTTCAATGTTGATAATGCATTTTTGATTCACTAAATGCAAAACATCTTCCAAAGTTGGAATGCCCAATTCTTTTAATTCTTTTGAGGAATATTCACTTACAAAACCTTTTTTATTGGTCGTTCTATCAATAGTTGCATCATGAATTACCATAACTTCGCTATCAGAACTCAAATGTACATCCAATTCTATTGCATCAACATGCAATTCTATTGCTTTTTCAAAGGAGGTTAGCGTGTTTTCAGCAATATATCCTTTCGCGCCGCGATGACCAATTTTAAGCATGGTATTAAAATCACTTTTTTTCCACCAATAAAACAGTAAAAGAGGTATCAAATTTTACGTACCCATTAGTAACAAAGGATGTCATTCCAGAATAAGCATCTCTTACTTTAGTGCCGTTTTTAAAGATTGTTCCAATAGAAATTTCTTTTTGACCAATTGGTAAATCCAAACCCACCACCACAGTATCACTATATTTTTCTTTTGAATAGTTTCTACTAAAAACATAAGGAGCAGCCGAAATTTGAGCATGGATTCCTGCCCCAACAGCTAAATGGTTTTTTCTAAAGTTGCTCAATTTTTGCCAGTGCAATGCTACTTCTTTTGTTTTTGGATTGGTTTTAAGGTCTTCCCAATTCATGTTTGAACGCAACGTTGCATCGCCTTGAGTGCCTTCAATGTCAAGCGAGCGGGCACTTTCGTCACCATAATAGGTTTGCGAAATCCCTGGAGCTAACAATAATTTGTTGGCACTTTCAAAAGGTTTTTCTCGTTTTTTATCAAACGGATTACTGTCATCGTGAGACGAAACATAATTCATCACCGTTTTTCCTTTCAAATCATTGTTCAAAATATTAGAATATTTAGAAAACAATTCTTCATAACTCATTTTGGCTTCATTCGGAAAAGCAAAATTGATTAGTCCAGTAAATCCATTTTCAAAATAATTTACTTTTTTGTCGCCAAAATCATAGAATTTCTTTCCACTAATATTGTAGCCATAAACTTCGCCCACCATAAAAAACGGATTGTTATCCAGCACTTTCTTTGGGTTATTTTTCTTAAAATCTGCAAAAGCCCGATCACAAACTTTACTAAAATCTGCCCAAACATCTTCTGTAGTGTGCTTTGCCGTATCTACTCTGTAGCCATCAATTCCGTAGTTGGTGATGTAATCCGAAAGCCATTTCATAATGTAATATTTTGGCGCACGAGGATAGCCCGTCTTCTTGAAAAACGCCTCTAGCGAAGCCGTTTCTTTTTCATATCGTCCTTCTTTTTTCCATTTTTCAACTAAAAAAGGAGGCAGTGCTACGTTTTCATTGCTTTCTGTTTTTACATCTGGAAGGTTTTCAACCAGCGTGCAGTTAATGTAAGTGTTATATGATTGATACGTACATTTCGGAGAAGTTCTCACCCAATCACTCGGATAGACGGGATCTTCGGCAGTGACGGGCCCAGTATGATTAATCACGGCATCGAGCATAATTCGGATTCCTTTAGCATGTGCTTTTTGAACCAATTCTGCCAAGTCTTTTTTGGTTCCAAAACTAGGGTCTATCGAACTCCAATCTCGGGTCCAATAGCCATGAAAGCCATAAGTCAAGCCAGTTCCTTCGTCAACACCATCGTGAATTTGTTCTACAATAGGCGTCATCCAAATCACGGTTGTACCCAGTTTGTCAAAATAACCTTCGTCTAATTTTTGAATGACACCACGAATATCGCCGCCTTCAAAACCACGCAATTTTCCAGTAGTTTTATTCCTGTTGAAAGTGTGGTCGTTGGTTTTGTCACCATTGTTGAATCTGTCGGTCAAAAGAAAATACACATTGGCATTTTCCCAAACAAAAGGAGTTTTTGGAGCAACCACTTTTTTCTGCTGCGCATAAGCATTTCCGCAAACTAACAATGCAAATAAAACGAGTGAACTTAATTTTTTTATCATGATTTAGTATTCTATTTTAATTTCTGGATAAGTACCTTTTTCCCAAGTAACGGGAATTTTAATTGGGTTCTGGAATGTTTTATTAATCTGTTCTTGACCATTCACAAAGATTCTTTTTGGGGTTAAATTATGTACAATTAGATTAACCGTTTTGCTTTTTGATTCATATTTTTTACCCACTTGATTATAGAAGTTAATCTTTAAAACGTTTTTTGAAATAGTACTTCCAAAACTCATTAATTCATACGCCCCTTTTTCATACGCCTCAGGAGTTGTTCCGTCATCATTATAAAGTTCATTCAAAGATTGCGGCATAGATGAATCAAAATAATAATGCAAATCAAAATCATCTAAACTATATTCGCTCGTGTTTTGAATCGTTTTTATCATCGGAATAAAACTTCCCCCATTCACAAAAACAGGGATATGATCTTCGCTGACAGTCACGGTTTCGGTGGAATTTCGTTTGTATTCTTTATCGGTATAAAAATCAAACCAATTGCCACTATAATCCGTTGGAAACTGCACTTGAGTTTCTTTTACATTTGGACTCGTAATGGGTTTAATCAAAAAACTATTTCCCCAATAATATTGATCTGCACTAATATCATTTTTCATCGGATTCTCTTCATTTCTCATTAAAAACGGATTCATCAAAGCAGCACCCGTTAGATGATTATTGAACGCCAAAGTATAATTATAAGGCAATAATTGATAACGCAATTCGACTTGTTTTTTGGCTTTTTCTTTAGTAACAATATCTTTATAGGCAACTTCAGAAGCTACTTCCTCTTGCGCATGTGGTCTAAATATCGGTGTAAAAACGCCATATTGAAGCCAACGCAAATACAATTCATTATCAAAATAATCGCCTGCAAATCCACCCAAATCAGAGTGCATATAAGCCATTCCTTGCATTCCCATTTGAACAGCAATACCCACCTGACTTTGCAATCCGCCCCAACTTCTGGACACATCACCACTCCACGGAATCATGCCATAGCGTTGACTTCCTGAATAACCAGCACGCATCAAAATAAAGGGTCGTTGATTCGGAAAATCTTTTTTGTACCCTTCCGAAATTAATTTTGCCCAATTGTGACCATAAATATTATGAACTTCATCGGCTTTTCCACTAGCAGTTATGGCAGTGGAAGGAAATACTTCGGGTTCGCCCAAATCGCCCCAAAGTCCACCAACACCTTGATTGATTAATCTTTTGTAAACATCCCAAAACCATTGCTTTCCTTCGGGTTTAAAAACATCTACAATTCCGGTGTTTCCAAAATAGAAATCCCACGTTGCCGGACTTCCATCAGCATTGGTAGCCAATACTTTTTTATCAACCGTTTCTTTCCATTTAGAAGAAGAAGTCAAGATAAATGGCTCTGTAATTAAAATGGTTTTGATATTTTTTTTATTCAAATCTGCAATCATTTTCTCTGGATTTGGGAAATTGTCTTTATCCCAATCCAAATTTCCCATGGTGCCTTTGATAGTTTTGCCAAACCAATATAAATCTAAAATAATAGCATCAACTGGTATTTTACTTTCTTCAAATTTTCGAATTGTTTTTTCTACTTCTTCTTGCGAATGATAGCCAAATCGAGAAGAGAAATTTCCGAATGCCCATCGAGGCGGCATGGGTTGTCTTCCAGTTAATTCAGTGTAATTGTCATTCCCGATAATAACCTGATATGTTTTTCTACCCGAAATAGTTTCATAAGTCAAGGTATTATTTTTTTTAGAATCTAAATCCAAATAGCCAATAGCAGGATTGTCAAAATGAATTGCGTAATTTTTTGATGAAATCACTACAGGAATACAGAAATTCATCAAATCGGCTTTGGTTTCATAACCATAACTCGCTCGATTGTATAATTGTAATCTGTTGCCCCGACGATTCATTTTTTCAAAAGCTCGTGCTCCACCTCCATATAGGTTTTCGTCGGCACTAATGTTGAACTCTATGGTTTCTAGTCCGTCTTTTTTAACATAGCCATTTTTTTCGGAAAGCACTTCGCTATCTACATTCAAATAAGAAATTTTAAATGGATTTTTGGTAATTCTGACATTGATTCTGTCACATGACAAAACTAATAAATTGGGCAAATCAGCAAATTTGCTTTTGTGAAGCATTTTAATTTCAGAGGCAATAACGGCATGCGAATTTGGATTAAAAGTTTCTCCATTTGGAATGAAAGAAGTTTCAACAATATTGTCTGATAACGGTTTCATCAGATAAGATCCATCGTTGGTTTTGATTTCTAAAATATTTTTTTTCCACGTATGTGAAATGTATTTTCGATTTGCATTTTGAGCGAATGAAATAGTGGTTACAAATAATAGGAGTAATAATTTTTTCATTTTGTTACATTAATCGTGCAAAACATTACACAAAGTATATTTATTAATTTTCTTTATTTCAGTTCAAAAACAAAAACAGATTTCCCTTCAATTTCTAAATCATCTTTTAGATTGATTTGTTTTCCTGAAAGAACATCTGTTCCAGTTTGATAGTTTTTGATACTTTCTTTGAAATGATTTAATTTGATTGTTTGTTTATCGGTGTTGTTGTTCATCACAACCATCACAGTTTCTGTATCATTATATCTGAAATAGACATATACATTATTTTCAGGAATATAATGCATCATTTTTCCGGTATGAATTACTTCTTTATTTTTTCTCCAATTGAATAATTTGGCAGTAAAATCATGAAATTTTTGTTGTTCAGCAGTTCTTCCAGAAGCAGCAAAAGCATTGTTAGTATCGCCATTCCAACCACCTGGGAAGTCACGACGAATATCGCCATCGCCTACATTTTTACTTCCTGCCATTCCAATTTCTGACCCGTAATACAATTGTGGAATTCCGCGTACGGTAGCAATTAACGTCATGGCCATTTTATATTTATTAAAATCGTTTTTGTAAATATTATTGAAACGGTCGGTATCATGATTTTCAGCAAAAACCAACATATTGCTAATGTTAGGATATAGAAAATCATTGGTGAAATTTTCATAAATTTTTATCAGTCCCTTATCCCAATTTGATTTGTCCTCATTAAGAACACCACCATTCAAGGCATCATGTAAAGTAAAATCCATTACACTTGGAAGATTCGAATTGTAATTTTCAATAGCTCCAATTTTACTGTCTTTTTGCCAATAAGCCATTTGCGCTTGATTGTGCATCCAAACTTCACCAACAATATTAAAATGTGGATATTCATCCGTAATGGCTTTAGTCCATTTTGCAATTCCTTCTTTGTCATTGTATGAATAAGTATCTACACGAAAACCGTCCAAATCAGCATATTCAATCCACCAAATCGCATTTTGAATTAGATAATTCAGAACTAATGGATTGGATTGATTCAAGTCGGGCATTGATTTTACAAACCAGCCGTCCATACAGTATTTGGCATCTGCTGCCGAAGCATTGGTGTCAAATTGAGTACACATTCTGTAGTTGGTTTGGGCATAACCCGGAAATTGATGCAGCCAATCATAAGTTGGTAAATCATTCATCATCCAATGTTTATACCCCCAGTGGTTGGTTACATAATCCATGATATTTTTCATGCCACGCTTGTGTAATTCAGCGCTTAGACGAAGGTAATCTTCGTTGGTTCCAAAACGGGAATCTATTTTATAAACATCTGATTGGCCGTAAGTATGGTAGGAACCTCTTTCGTCGTTGTCTTCACAAAGCGGCGTTGGCCACACGGCGGTTGCACCTAATTCTTTAATGTAATCTAAGTTCTTGATGATACCTTCAATATCACCACCATGACGACCATTTTTGTTATTTCGGTCTGCTTTTTCGATGGTTTCTGTTGTGCTATCGTTATTTGGATTTCCATTAGCAAATCGGTCAGACATGATGAGGTAAATCATATCAGAGCTATCGTATCCTTTACGAAATTTTGAGTTTTCTCTTCTAGATTTAAGGGAATAATTTTGAGTAAACGACTTGTTTTTGTTTTTAAAAGTGAAAACTAAATCTTGAGCTATAACATTTTTAGTATCTATAATAATGAAAACATAATTTGGGTTTTCGGTTTTTTGAATTCCCTTTATTACAATTCCGTTAGAAACAGCGACTTGATTTTCGGCAATATTCTTTCCGTAAAACATTATTTGAACATCAGAAAGATTCATGTCGCTCCACCAAAAAGGCGGTTCCACTCGGTCAATTTGAGCAAATGAAAAAGAGGAGATTAGTAGTAAAAAGAAGAATTTTATTTTCATTAGTTTTTGTTTTAACTTGTTAAGGCATATAAGATCATTTAAGTTTTTTTCTTATATGCTCTTATATGCCTTAATATGGTTTTCAATTTTATTTTTAAACAGTCACCAAACTATTTGGTTCTACTAAAACTTCTTTTCCATTAACAAAAACGGAAATTTCTTTGGAGCCTTCTAGTGTAAAAGTTGTTTCGTTTTTATGAACAGAAATTTTTAATATTTGATTTCTAAAGTTGATTTTGAAAGAGTAACCATCCCATTCTTTTGGAATTTTTGGTTCAAAATGTAAAGTGTTATTTTTAACTCGCATTCCGCCAAAGCCCTCTACAATACTCATCCAAGTTCCAGCCATTGAAGTGATGTGACAACCTTCTTCAACCTCTTTATTGTAATCGTCTAAATCTAAACGGGAGGTTCTTAAATAGAACGTGTAGGCTTGTTCCATTCTGTCTAAAGTTGCCGCTTGAATAGAGTGCACGCAAGGTGAAAGTGAACTTTCATGTACAGTATATGGTTCATAAAAATCGAAATGTTTTTCTAATTGTTCTTTAGAAAAATGGTCTTCAAAGAAATAGAAACATTGTAATGTATCGGCTTGTTTGATGTATGGTGAACGTAAAATTCTGTCCCAAGACCATTTTTGATTGATAGGACGTTGGCTTCTGTCTAAATCATGCACTTTTACTAATTCCTTATCCAAGAAACCGTCTTGCTGCAAATAAACGTCGTGTTCTTCAGAATAAGGGAAATACATGTTATCAGCAACAGCTTTCCAATGTGCGATTTCAGCGTTATCCAAATTTACTTTACTCATGATTCGAGCATAATCCGATGTGTATTCTTCTTTAACTTTATTTATTTGTTCCACCGCATAATCTATACACCATTTCGCCAAATAATTGGTATAAAAATTATTATTAACGTTATTTTCGTATTCATTTGGACCAGTAACTCCAAGAATTACATATTGATTTCTGTAGGTGGAGTAGGTAGCTCTTTGATGCCAAAAACGGGCAATTCCGATAAGCACTTCCAATCCTTTTTCCGGAATATAGGAATAATCACCAGTGAATCTGTAGTACTTGAAAATTGCAAAAGCAATGGCTCCATTTCTGTGAATTTCCTCAAAAGTAATTTCCCATTCGTTATGACATTCTTCGCCATTCATGGTTACCATCGGATACAAAGCTGCACCATTTTTGAAACCTAACTTACCTGCATTTTCTATAGCTTTGTCCAATTGATTGTAGCGATACGTCAATAAGTTTCTAGCTACTTGTTGGTCTTTAGTAGCCATGTAGAAAGGAATGCAATAGGCTTCTGTATCCCAATAAGTAGAACCGCCATATTTTTCACCCGTAAATCCTTTTGGGCCAATATTTAAACGAGAATCTTTTCCTAAATAGGTTTGATTTAGTTGGAAAATGTTGAAACGAATTCCTTGTTGGGCTTTTACATCGCCATCAATAGTAATGTCACTCATTTCCCAAATTTTTGCCCATGCTTGAATTTGATCCTTTACTAATTGATCGTAGCCAATTTGTAGCGCAGTTGCAATTACGTTTTCAGCAGAAGTTTGTGTATTTTGGTGGTTTAACGAAACGGTATAACCACCTAATTTTTGTAGGGTTGAAGTTTGTCCTTTTGCAACAGTAACTTCATAAGAAAACTGAATTTTTTCGTATGATTTTTCAACATTTGATGGTGTAATGTTTAAATTATTTCCTTCCAACAAAATGGTATTTTGCATAAAAGTAGTAGCTGTGAAATGCGTTTTGAATGTTCGAGCAGTCACAAAAGCCTCGTTTTCTGAATGTTGAACGTTTAATGGTTCCCAGAATTTTTCTTCCCAATTGGCGTCTTCGTTATGAACGCCAGCATCTAGATAGGGTTTGTAAACAATTTTTGCATCGCTGTTTAAGGGAATTATAGCGTAATTGATAACTCCTAATTCGTCAAGATTTAAAGAAAGAAAACGAGTCACTTTTACGGTAATTTCGGTTCCGTTTTGCAATGTTGCGTTGAAAGAACGGTAATAAATTCCTTCTTTCATATTTAGTTCGCGTTTGTAATTTGAAATTGATTTGCATTTTGCTAAATCCAAAACTTCGTCATTAATTTCGATGTCAATTCCAATCCAATTCGGAGCATTTAATACTTTGGCAAAATATTCTGGGTAGCCGTTTTTCCACCAGCCTACTTTAGTTTTATCGGGATAATAAATTCCGGCAATATAACTTCCTTGGAAGGTTTCACCAGAATATTGTTCTTCAAAATTGGCGCGTTGTCCCATAGCACCATTTCCGATACTGAACAAACTTTCAGACGATTTTACCCTCTCGGTATCAAATCCTTCATCAATGATGGACCAATTGTCTGGTTTTATATAATCTTGGTTCATTTTTTTTTAATTAGATAATTTGGTAATATATCAATGATTTAATTCCTTCAAATAATAATTTATTTTGGTGAGAATTTTCTAATTCTCTAATTGACTCATTTTCTAATTTAATAACGATTCAATAAACGAAACATCAATAAATGTAAAATCTTTAAATATGTATTTTGCTTCGTTTAAAGTGGCAGCATCACCAATTCCAATACTGGTCATGTTGGCAATGTTTGCGGCTTGAATCCCTGCCACAGAATCTTCAAACACAATGGAATTTTCGTTAGTTGCATTTAGTTTTTTTGCTGCTTGCAAGAAAACTTCAGGGTCGGGTTTAGCATTAGAAACGTCATTTCCATCCACAATGACATCAAATAAATTTATAATGCCTGTTTTTTCTAGAATTGGTCTTGCATTTTTACTGGCAGAACCCAAAGCTATCAGCTGATTGTTATCTTTTAAATAATGTAAGACAGGAAGAACTCCTGGTAAAATTTCGCTTTCATCGATATCTACTAAATAGGATAGATAATCTTCATTTTTTTGGATGAGCCATTTGTTTTTGTCCTCTTGAGATGCATGAACCTGTCCAAGGTCTAAAATAATATCTAAAGAGCGAACACGGCTAACGCCTTTTAGATGTTCATTGTGTTCGGGAGTAAATTCGATACCAAGCTCTTGAGCCAACTTTTGCCATGCTAAAAAGTGATATTTAGCGGTGTCAACAATTACTCCGTCGAGATCGAATATGAATGCTTTTTTTGTCATTATATTTTAAATTATTCTGTTTTTTCTTTTATTGAGGAAACAGCCAAACCTGCCACAATTAGCGAAATGCCTGCCACAACAATCATTAAAATTGCATTTCCGGTAAATAGTCCTTTATCAGCACTTTCAAAACATTTTAAATTATTCTCATTATAATGTATCGCTCCTTTATGAACACCTAATATGATTCCACCTAAGGCTCCTGCAGCAATTTGAGGTATAGTGATGGTTCCATTAAACAAACCCATGTAAACACCCATTTTATTTGCAGGTAGTGTACTTGATAGCATCGCATAAGGAATAGCTAAAATAGCTGCCCAAGCCACACCAACTCCTATCA
Source organism: uncultured Flavobacterium sp. (assembly GCA_964610785.1). Lineage (GTDB taxonomy): Bacteria > Bacteroidota > Bacteroidia > Flavobacteriales > Flavobacteriaceae > Flavobacterium. The sequence continues at coordinate 10,579 of CAZSZH010000014.1, forward strand.
TTGAGAAGAATAAAATATATTTATCGTGAAAAAAATACATTGAAATCAAACCTATGCCACCAAAAATTAATGAATAGCTGTATGTTTTTTTGCGTCCAATTGATTTTGCAATTGTTGGAATTGAAAGAGCAAACAATGCTGCGATAGCACTATAAAAGGCAAATAATACTCCAGTCCAATCACCAGCTTCATTGAATGCTAGTGAGTGGGGGTCATTTGCGGCCTCTCCCCATACCTGATTAGCAATGGCTCTAGTGGTATATACCCACATTAAAAATAAGGCAAACCATGAGAAGAACTGAACCAATCCCAATTGCCAAAATACTTTTGGCGCGGTTTTAAGTAGTTCAATAATATTTGTTTTCTCTTTTACTTCGGATGCGTTCAAATCAATATCATTGTATGCTGCATGTTCTTTTGGAGCATATTCTTTTGTTTTGAAAACCGTCCATAAAACACTTAATAATAAAATAGTTCCACCTATGTAGAAAGACCAAATTACAGAATCGGCAACCTTTTCTCCTAAAGCAGGAACATTTGATACGTTAAGCTTGGCTAATATCCAAGGTAATAACGAACCAAAAACAGCTCCAAAATTAATTAGGGCGCTTTGCAAGGAATAGCCAAGATTTTTTTGCTCTTCATTTACCATATCACCTACTAATGCTCTAAAAGGCTGCATAGTAATATTAAATGATGTGTCCATTAATAATAGCATTACAGCTCCAAAAATGAGCGCAGGTAATAAATTGGCAAAATTTCCAGAATTAGGCATAAAAAACATAGCTAAAGCTGAAATTATAGAACCTAATAAAATGAAAGGAATTCTCCTACCAAGTCGAGTCCAAGTCTTATCACTTGAAAGGCCAATTATGGGTTGAACAACCAAACCAGCAAGAGGTGCTGCAAGCCAAAAATAATTAATCTTGTCAACATTTGCTCCAAGAGCCTCTAAAATTCTACTAGTATTACCGTTTTGGAGAGAATATCCAATCTGAACACCCAGAAATCCGAAACTCAAGTTCCAAATTTGCCAAAAACTTAATTTGGGTTTTTTCATTATCGTAAATTTAAATGTATACGATAAGCAATTTGCTTATCAAAACTTATTTTTATTTTCGAAGTAAAGTATAAGCTTTAATAATTGGCGTAAATATATTAATTTTTTTGAATTGTTTAAGTGTTGCCCAATGAAAATCAGAATAATTGAATACGAAAACGTTTTTTTGTTGATAAATTGCAACAATTAAATAGTAGATTCTCGTTCTACTAATTCCGTTTCAATAACTTCGGTTTTGTATTGTTCTTCGTAATCTTCCTCCTCAATTTCTAATTTTTCGATTAACATTTTGGCTGCTTTTTCACCCATTTTCACACCATTTTGACTCACGGTTGTTATTGACGGGGAGGAATATTTGGAGATTATTCCATCCGTAAAGCCTATAATCGAGATGTCTTCAGGAATTTTTTTGCCAAGTTTATTAGCCAACTTTATGGCGGTTACTGCAAAGATCTCATTCACTGCAAATATGGCATCGATATCGTTATTTTTAATAAGTGCTTCAATTGGAGCCTCAAAATTTTCGGTATCTTCAATTTTTAAAATTAAATGTTCTACAACTTCTAAATCATTATTTTTTAATGCTTTTACGTAGCCGTCTGTTCTTAATTTTCCGACACTTACGTAATCTACCGTAGAGAGTAAAGCTATTTTCTTAAACCCTTTATCAATTAAATATTGCGTGGCATTATAAGCGGCAAGATGGTCATCAATAATGACTTTATCACAAAGAATTTCATTAGTGACCCTGTCAAACATCACGACTGGCATACCTTGACTAATGACTTCGGTAATGTGATGAAAATCTCTTTTTTGCTGGGTTTCTTTAGATAGTGACATGATAAAACCATCGATACTCCCATTAGCCAGCATTTCCATGTTAATTACTTCTTTATCAAATGATTCATCCGACAAACAGACAATGACATTATACCCATTTTCATTGGCAACATGTTCAACACCACTTATTACGGTAGCAAAGAAATGGTGGATAATTTCAGGAATTATGATACAAATGGTTTTTGACTTTCTATTTTTTAAACTTAATGCAATATTATTGGGTTTGTAGTTGTACAATTTGGCGAATGCTTGAACTTTTTGACGTGTGTCTTCACTAATTTCAGTGCTATCTCGTAATGATTTTGAAACGGTGGAAATAGACACATCTAATTCTTTAGCAATTTGTTTTAAAGTTACTTTTCTTCTCATTTTGTGAATGTGATAAATATTTAATTTTCAATAAAGATATATTTATTTTTTTATTGTGTCAATTTTAATGATAAAAACATGAAATAATGAGAAAGTTTTCAACACGAAAACGTTTTCGGTGCTATATAAATAAGGACTAATTTTTTTATCCAAAAAATTTACATAATTTTAACGTTCGAAGTTAAGTATAAGCAAAAAAACAAATTATTAACCTAAACAAAATGTATGAAAACAATTTACAAAAAGTTGTTATTTTTATTACTCGTACTTCCTTTTAGTGTTTTGGCACAAAACACACTGGATGGGGTAGTTGTTGATTCGAAAACGAAACAGCCAATGCCGGGAGTAAATGTGATCGTTCAAAGTACTCAAGCGGGTGCTTCAACAGATTTAGATGGTAAATTCAAGTTGCCTAAAGTAAAAAATGGAGACAAAGTAGTCTTTTCTTTCATTGGTTACAAAACCGAAACAGTTACCTACAACGGTCAAAAATCTTTATCTGTTTCTTTGAGTGAAGAAGCCAACACATTGCAAGAAGTTGTAGTGCAAGTAGGTTACGGTAATGTTAAGAAGAAAGATGCAACAGGATCGGTTGCGGTATTATCAGCAAAAGATTTTAATAAAGGTTCTACTGTTACAGCAGAGAATTTATTAAATGGTAGAATTGCAGGTGTTACGGTAAATACCTCTGGAGCTCCAGGTTCTGGCTCTGAAATCAGAATTAGAGGAGGAGCATCATTAAATGCTTCTAATGATCCTTTAATCGTTATTGATGGCTTGCCTATTGATAATAATACAGGTACTGGTTCAACCTCTTTTTTAGCATCTCTTAATCCAAGTACAATAGAATCTATTTCTGTATTAAAGGATGCTTCTGCTACAGCTATATATGGTTCTCGTGCATCGAATGGTGTAGTTCTTATTACTACAAAAAAAGGAGGTAAGACTTTAGCCGTTGATTATAATTTTCAATATGGTTCAGGTAAGGTAACCAAATTAGTTGATGTTTTTAGTGCTGATGAATTTAGAAATATCGTTGCAACTAATAACCCAAGTTTGCTTTCTAAATTAGGGAATTCTAATACAAACTGGCAAAAAGAAATTTATAGAAGAACTGATTTTGTGGATAATAATGTATCTATAAGAGGTAGTTTATTTAATGTTATTCCTTCTCGTTTTACAGTTGGAAACACTTATCAAGAAGGAGCTAGATTGACAAACTCATTTAACAGAACAACTGCTGGAATGGCTTTGAATCCAACTTTTTTTAAAGATCATTTAAAAATTAGATTAAATGCAAATTATTCAAATGAGAAAAATCGTTTTGCAGATGGTGTTGAAGGCAGTGCAATAAGTTATGATCCGACTCAGCCTGTTTATGATGGAAACTCTCATTATGGAGGTTTTCATGAATATTATTCATATGACGCTGTTCATAATACCTATCCTTTGACAACGCAAACACCAAGAAATCCTGTTGCTCAATTACTGCAAACGTACAATATAGGAGAATATAATAGAATTTTTGGAAATTTTGAAGTAGATTATAAATTGAATTTCTTTCCATCAGTTAGAACTGTTGTTAATTTAGGTTTTGATGAAGGCAATGGAGTTAGTAGTAGAAATGTAGGAAAAGATGCTGCGTCAGCTGGTCAAAACAATAATATTCCTTACGGAACATATGAGTATAATACCTCAAACAAAAAAAATAAATTATTAGATACTTATTTAGTTTACAATAAAACTTTTGGTAAAACAGTTTTTGATGCTACTATTGGTTATTCTTATCAAAAATTTGAAAGCCAAACATACGCCTCAGGAAATGTCTTGGATCCTAATTTGCCAACTACTGGAGTTGGTGGGTTTCCTCAAACACGTTATCAAGGACCAGTTGTTTTACTTGGTTACTTTGGAAGAACTAATTTTAATTATGATGACAAATTTTTGTTAACTTTAACATACAGAAGAGATGGTTCCTCGAGATTTGCACCTGAAAATCGTTATGGAAATTTTCCAGCAGCAGCTTTTGCTTGGAAGATAAAAAAAGATTTCTTCAAAGAAAATAAAACTATATCTGATTTGAAATTACGTTTAGGATGGGGTATTACTGGTCAACAAGATATTGGGAATGGTAATGCTACAATATATAAACAAAGTTATTCAACAGGGAGTGGTTCTTCGCAATATGGCTTTGGAAACACATTTGTTCCAATTGCTGTAGCAACAGCTTACAATCCTATTATTAAATGGGAAAAAACATCTACCTATAATGCAGGTATAGATTATGGTTTTTTTAAAAACAGAATTACAGGTGGCATAGACTTATTCTATAAAGACTCTAAAGATCTTTTAGTAAATGGTTCAGTAGCAGATGGAAGTAATTTTTCTAATGTTGTTTATCAAAATGTTGGAAGTTTTACTACTAAAGGTGTTGAGTTTAATGTAAATGCGGAAGTTGTAAAGTCTACAAACTTTAATTGGAATATTAATTTTAATGCTACTCATTTTGATAGGAAAATAACAGAATTAATTAATAATGCCGATATGTTGGTTGGTGGTAATGTTGCAGGTACAGGTACTCAAGCTCAAGTTTTCAGTCAAGGATATGCGCCTTTTTCATTTTTATTGTATAAACAATTATATGATTCTGCTGGCAAACCAATTGAGGGAGGTTATGCTGACCTAAATGGGGATGGAATTATTAATTCAAAAGATAGATATATTTATAGAAATCCCGATCCAAAAGTAACTTTAGGATTTGGCTCAAGCATGAACTATAAAAATCTTGATTTTTCATTTACTTTGAGATCTAGTATTGGAAATAGAGTATTTAATGGTGTTAATGCAAGTAGAGCGCAATATCAACAATTAAATACTGGCAATGCTGCTGGAAATATTCCAACTTCAGTATTGAATACAGGTTTTACAACTACATCAAATGTTGTTTTGTCAGATATATACGTTGAGAATGCTTCATTCTTGCGTATGGACAATATTACTTTAGGGTATTCGTTTCCTAAATGGTTAGAAGGTAAAGCTTCTTTACGTTTACATGCAGGTGTTCAAAATGTATTTGTGCTAACTAAATATACAGGTTTAGATCCAGAGGTTACAGGCGGTATTGATAATACAATTTATCCAAGACAACGTCAGTTTTTAGTGGGAGCTAACGTAAAATTTTAATATAAAAAATTATGAAAAAAATTAATTTAATTGTATCGCTTATTTTATTAGTCGGACTACAATCTTGTACTAAAGATTTAGATGTTGTTTCTAAAGATCCAACAGTAAGTTCAACGGACGCATTGTTCTCTACTCCAGGAGGGTATAAACAAGCTTTAGCAGGTGTTTATGGTAATTTATCATTAACAGGAACAGGTGATGCTGGTTCATCATTCTTGGTGGGAATTGATGCGGGTACCAGTCAATTCGGAAGATGTTTGTGGTATTTACAAGATTTAACTACTGATGAAGCAATTTGGAGTTATGAAAATGATGGTGGTGTTGCTGATTTACAAAGAAACATTTGGACTTCAAGTAATCCAATTTTATTGGGTGTGTATAGTAGAACGATGGCAGAAGTTGCTATTGCAAATGATTTTTTAAATCAATCTACTCCTGAAAAATTGAGCGCTAGAGGAATTACAAATCCTTCGGATGTTTCAGTTATCAATTTGTATAGACAAGAAGTAAGAGTTTTAAGAGCCTTTGCTTATTATACTATGATGGATTTGTTTGGAAAAGCTGCAATGTATACAGGAAGTGAGTCAGTAAATTTTCAAGGACCTGAATCCAGTAGAGCACAATTATTTTCATTTGTTGAAAATGAGCTTAATGCTGTTATTCCTGATTTGAAAGCTGCTAGAACCAATGAGTATGGAAGAGTCGATCAAGCCGTAGCTCAAATGATTTTAGCTAAAATGTATTTGAATGCTGAAGTATATATTGGAACTCCAAAATATGCAGAATGTTTATCTCAATGTAACAATATTATTGCCGGTGGTTATACTTTGAATACAAATTATTTGAATAATTTTAAAGCGGATAATAATACTTCTCCTGAAATGATTTTTACTCTACAATCTGACGGTAAAGTTACTCAAAATTATGGAGCAACTACTGTTATTATCAATGGAGAAGTTGGATCTATTGAATCGAATGGTGCTGCACTTGGTGTTGGCGGATGGGGAGGAGCTTTGAGACTTAGAAAACAATTCGTTCAAAAGTTTGACGGGCCAGAATTTGCAAATGATGCAAGGAACACGATTTTTTCTGGAACTAGAGCAATTGACATCACAAATATTTCTACTCAATCTCAAGGATTTATATTGTCTAAATTCTCTAATAAAACTTCTGCAGGTGTTGCAGGTTCAAACTCTACTTTTGTTGATACAGATTTCCCATTGTTTAGATTAGGAGATGTTTATCTTATGTATGCAGAAGCACAAATGAGAAGAGATGGTGCAACAAATTCAAGTTTAACTCAAAATGCAGATGCCACTTCTTTAGGATATATTAATGCTTTAAGAGCAAGAGCAAATAGTACTACTGTTACAGCTGCTAATTTGCCATTTATTTTAGATGAAAGAGCCAGAGAATTACATTGGGAAGGTCAAAGAAGACAGGACTTAATTCGTTTTGGAAAGTACACAACGGGTTATAATTGGGCTTGGAAAGGTAATAGTTTGTATGGGACTTCAATTTCTGACAATTTAAAATTGTTTCCAGTACCGGATAACTCACTTAAATCAAATCTTAATTTAACTCAAAATCCTGGGTATTAGAAAATAATTTTATAAATAAATAATTATGAAAAAATCAATTAAAATTTTAGTAGCTTTCATTGGTCTTATATCGTTGTCATGTACAAACGATGTTCAAGATACAGGAGCTGTTCCAGTTGATTCAAGTTTTAAATTACTGGCACCTACGTCAGGTTTTAATCTTATTCTTGATGGAGCCAAGTTAAATCAATTGGCAACTACTTTTGTTTGGTCTGATCCTGCAAATCCAACAGGCACAACAGTTACCTATACTGTTGAAGCTGCTTTAAAAGGGACTAATTTTGCAGCGCCAATTACACTAGGTACTACAACTGATCACTTTTTGGATATTACAGTTGGTAATATAGATACTACAGCAAAAGCATTAGGATTAGCTCCTCTTGTTGAAGGACAAATGGATGTTCATGTAAAAACATCTACAGGAACTACTAATTTTTACACAATAAATGTTACGCCATACCAACCAAAATGGAGTATTATTGGAGATGCTACTGCTGGTGGATGGTCTGCTGATACTAATTTGGTTTTTAATCCATCAACTAGTATTTATTCAATCACAGTGCCTTTATCAGTGGGTTCATTTAAATTCAGATTAGATGGTTCTTGGACTACTAATTATGGTGATGATGGGAATAACCTTTCATTAGATGCTGGTGGTGCCAATATTCCAATTACAACTTCAGGTACTTATACTATAGTAGCTAATTTTGCTACACATACCTATACTATTACTCCAGTTACTAACGTTTGGTGTATTATAGGTGATGCTACAGCAGGGGCATGGTCTTCAGATACCTTAATGGATTATAACTCACTAACTAATAAATATTCCATAGTTGCTAAACTAACGAGTGGAGCTTTTAAATTTAGAATACACAACGATTGGAGTAATAATTTTGGAGATGATGGTAATAATTTATCATTAGATGCTGGAGGCGCAAATATTCCAATTGCAACTGCTGGTACTTATTATATCGTTGCAGATTTTAATGGACATACTTATACAATTACTCAACTATAATTTAAAAGATATAAAAATGAAAAATATAATTAAATTTCTAATTGCTTTGATAAGCATTTCTACTATATCTTGCACTGATGAAGTAAAAAATAGAGATGCGGTAACTGAAAAAAACGCGCCTACTTTAAAATCACCTACAACATTGACGTTAGTGCTTGATAAAAATAACCCAAATGATGCAGCTACTACTTTTGTATGGGATTATGCCGCTTATAATGGAACTCCTACAGTGATTAATTATGGTATTGAGTTTGCAGCAGCAGGTACTAATTTTGCTAACCCTACGGTTGTGGCAACTACTAATAGTAAGTATAAAAACTTTTCAGTAGATGAAATAAATACTGCAGCTTTAAATGCTGGTTTTACGCCTTATTTAGCTAGTGCTATAGACGTTCGTATTAAAGCTACTGTAGGAACAACAGGTGCTAGTCTACCACAAGTATCTAATTTTTTCACCATGACATTGACGCCTTATCCATCTTGGCCAAATTGGTCTCTTATTGGTAGTGCGTTTGATTCCCCAGCTGTAGATTGGTCAACGGATTTTGATATGACCTATGATTTAACAACCCATTTATATACCAAAACAATTCATTTGAATGCTGGAAAAGAATTTAAGTTTAGATTGGAACATGGATGGGGAACTAATTTTGGAGGAGGTGCTGGTAGTGTTACTCCATCACCACTATCTCCTAATGGTAGTAATATTCCTGTTTCAGTAACAGGTAACTATAAAATTGTTGCTAATTTTGGACCAGCTCTTAAACCAACCGTTGACCCTGTCAATTATCCGCTTGGTTTTCCTGCTACTTCATATACTATGATATTACAATAAAAAGTTAATCCATAAAAAAAGGCTATTCTTTTGAATAGCCTTTTTACCTTAATAAAAAAATGCTATGAAAAAAACACTTTCTATACTTTTAATTTTGGTTTGTTCAATAAGTTTTGCACAAGTGTCTTGGCAAGGTGGTGTAAATCCCGACCAAGCGACTACCAATAACCCAACTATACTTTTTGACAAATCTACTACTCCATTAGCTAGTTATACGGGTGTAATTTATGCCCACACTGGAGTTACTCTTAACGGTACAGCTTGGAAAAATGTAATTGGTACTTGGGGTAATAATACTACCCAATCTGCATTAACTTTGGTTTCTGGAACAATTTATTCTTTGACATTGTCTCCAACGATAATGGGGAAATATGGTGTAACTAGTGGGTCAATAACAAAAATCAATATTGTCTTTAGAAACGCTTTAGGAACAGCTCAATCAGCTGACTTAACACTTGATGTTGGGGCTTTTCAGTCTAATTTAGTGGCACCAGCAGAAAATAGTACTACTATTTTAAGTAGTGGTAGCAATTTGGCAATTTCAGCTAATAATACTAATGGTAATGCTAGTTATAATTTATTGGCTAACGGCGTTAGCATTAGTACTGCATCTGGGGCAACGTTTAGTTATACCGATTCTAATATTATTTCCAATAGAACTTATGAATTAGATATTACACAAGGTATCACTACTTTTAAAAAATTTTTTAATGTTATTGTTGTTCCTACAGTTGTAAATCAAGCGATGACTGCTGGACTGGATGACGGTATTACTTATAATACTTCTGATACCTCAAAGGCAACTCTTGTTTTGACAGCTCCAGGTAAAGATTTTGTCTATGTCGCTGGAAGTTTTAACAATTGGATGCCAGATGGAAGTTATGCTATGAAAAAAGATCCGTCAACTGGTAAATTTTGGATAGAACTTACTGGTTTGACCTCTGGAGCAATTAATACGTATCAGTATTGGGTTGTAGATCAAACACCAACAGCAAATTCTCAAGCAGTTATCAAAGTAGCTGACCCTTTTTCTACACTAGTTCTTTCACCATATGATGACCCAACTATTCCTTCTACGAGTTATCCTAACATGCCAGTTTATCCAGCTGGACAACAATTCGAGGTAACTGTTTTACAAACAGGTCAAACACCATATAATTGGAGTAGTGCTACAACTGGTTTTGTGAAACCAAGTAAAGATAATTTAGTAGTCTATGAAGTATTGATTCGTGATTTTGATTCCACTAGAACTTTTCAGGATTTGATAAATAGAATGAGTTACTTTGTTAACCTTAAAATAAATGCTATAGAATTAATGCCAGTTATGGAATATGAAGGGAATGAGGGGTGGGGTTATAATCCTTCTTTCCATTTAGCTTTAGATAAATTTTACGGTCCAAAAGCAAAATTACAAGAATTCATCGATTTATGTCATCAAAACGGTATTGCAGTAATTTTAGATGTTGCTTTAAATCATGCTTTTGGAAGATGTCCGTTAGTTAGAATGTGGCAAAATGACCCAACTAATTCTGGTTATGGAGCACCAGCAACGGATAATCCATATTTCAATACTGTTGCTAAACATAGTTATGGAGTTGGTAATGATTTTAATCATTCTTCTGCTTATACAAAATATTTTACTAAAAGAGTAATTAAGCAATGGATTCAAGAATTTAAAATTGATGGATTCCGTTGGGATTTAACCAAAGGATTTACGCAGGCTTGTTCTTCTGGGGATGACGCTTGTACAAATGCATATCAATCAGATAGAGTTGCAATATTGAAAGATTATGCCGATTATTCTTGGTCTCTAGATCCAACTCATTATGTGATTTTTGAACATTTAGGAATTGATACTGAAGAGCAAGAATGGGCCAACTATAAAATTTCTGAAACACCAAGTAAAGGTGTCATGATGTGGGGAGAAATGACATATCCATATACTCAATTAATAGAAGGATATACTACTGGGGCTGATATCTCCAGAATGGGAGCTAGCGCACATGGATTTACAGCAAATAGATTAATTGGTTATCCAGAAAGTCATGATAAAGACAGATTGGTTTATTCTGCAATTACTTATGGTAACGGTAGTGGTTCTAGTCCAATTCCTGGAAATTTGAATACTTCCTTATTTAGAATGTCTGCCATTGGAGCAACAAGTATATTAGTTCCTGGACCAAAAATGATTTGGGGTTTTGGTGATCTTGGAATGAATCTTTCCATTTTTACTTGTACTGATGGAACGGTTAATACGGATACAGACACTACAGCGGGTGATTGTAAGTTAGCAACCAAACCACAACCACAATGGACAAATAATTGGTTAGGAGTTACTCAAAGAGTAAAAATATATAATGATTGGGCAAAAATGATTAGCTTGAAAAAAAACAATCAAGTTTTTAGTGGTGGTTATGCAATAAGCCCTATTTCAACAAATGCGTTACTTCAAAGAATTTATGTTTACGATAACACTTTGCCTACTACTCAACTTAAAAATGTTGTGATTTTAGCAAACTTTTCTACTAGCTCAACTTCAATTGAACCTAATTTTCCATATACTGGAACCTGGGTAAATTTAATGGATAGTACCACAATTAATGTAACAAGTACTACCGCTAATCCAATGACAATTGAAGCTGGTGGATATAGAGTTTATGGTAATCAAGCGGCTTTGGCTAATGATACATTTAACACTCTTGAAGGAGTTTCATTATACCCAAATCCAACATTAGATAATTTTTCTTTAAGCGGAAGCTTTGATAAAGTTCAAATATATTCTATTACGGGTCAATTGGTAAAAGTTTATAATAACACCAATGAGGATTACCAATTTTCTGTTTCTGATTTGAACCAAGGAATTTACTTAGTTAGAGTAAACGATTCAGAAAATCGTGAAAAAACGATGCGATTGATCAAACAATAACTTTCTATTAATTTATTTACATTGCTAAAGACCTTTCAATTATTTGAAAGGTCTTTTTATAATATCATTTCGCAATACGGTACTACTACAGTATATCCTTTATTCTTGAAATATTCCGTTGGATTTTCTTTCGAAATGGCTAAAACAAAATCGCCTCCCCAGGCTCCTAAACTTTTAATCACTCCACTAAAATTTGGAAATAATGCTTCTTGAACGGTTTGAAGTTCTAAAACATTACTCATTTCTATTTCATGTCTTTGCAATGCAGTTGCAAACTCTTTTGGTTCTTTACACTTAACAATGGTTTCAGTAATTGCATCGATTATAGTTATGGTCTTTTCAATTGCGCCTTGTTTATATAGATAAGAAGCAATAGCAGTTTTACTACTTTGCTTTCTATTTAGATAGACAAAGAATATATTTTGAGTAAAATCAGGATGAAAAGTTATGTTTTGAACGATTGGTTTATCTTCCACCAATTGATAAATAATAGCAGAATCATTTTGAGCACAAGCCAAATCATAGCCACTGCCACCAAAACTCTTTTTTAGTAATTGATAAGCATCAACTTCTAGCCATTGTGCAATATTATTGATTAATGTAGATGAGGTTCCCAATCCCCAGAATTTCGGAAAAGTTAATTGAGTAGTTATCTGGTAACCTGTAGATTGTGTTATAAAATTTGAATTTAATTGATAGGCTTCATGTAAAATGGCAATCAATGTGTTTTTCATGTTGTGAATTTCATCATATTGTTTTCTTTCAACAATAGATGAAAAAGGAATAGTTTCTTCAAACCAAATACTGCCATCATGATCATAACTTTTCCAATGAATCATTTCATTTTGAGCAGCTTCAACAATCAAATTTTGACCAAATTTAGTTGGTAATGCTAGTGCTTTAGCTCCGTCAAGGACAACATATTCCCCAGTAATTAATAATTTTCCGTTACTATAAAATGTTTTTTTCATTGCCATATCATTTTTGGAAAGTAACTTTTGTACTTGGTATTTACTTTCTCAAACCCTCAATTAATGCTACAACAGAAGCATGAGAAACAATGTTATTCTCAAAGTGTGTGCTTACTATTTTTCGTTCCTCAGGAGTAGCTTGATATTGATTTAGAATATTATTTAAGTGCATTTTCATGTGTCCTTCTTGAATTCCCGTAGTAGTCAATGATCGTAACGCAGCAAAATTTTGAGCCAAACCTGTTACAGCAACCAATTGCATTAATTGATGAGATGATGGTTTGCCAAGAATTTCCAATGCCATTTTTACCATAGGATGCAATGAAGTTAAACCACCTACCGTTCCCAACGCTAAAGGAATTTCCATCCAAAAAGTAAATACTCCGTTTTCAATAGTTGCATTGGATAAACTCGCATACTTTCCATTTCGCGAGGCGTAAGCATGAACGCCTGCTTCAACAGCACGAAAATCATTTCCAGTAGCCAAAACAATAGCATCGACACCATTCATAATACCTTTATTATGTGTAACGGCTCTAAAAGGTTCTATTTGTGCGATCTGAACAGCTTGAACAAATCTTTCTGCAAACTCGCGAGGGTTTTGTATATTCTTGTCGGCTAAATCTTCTACTTTACAGGAAACTTCGGCACGAACGATACAATTTGGTACATAATTAGAAAGAATACTCATGATTACTTGAATATCTTTTTCTTCTTTCGAAAAACCATCAAATTGCTGCGCTTCTTCTTTCAATGTGGCAGCCAATTGTTCTAAACATGAATTGATGAAATTAGCCCCCATGCTGTCTTTCGTCTCAAAAGTAACATGTAACTGAAAGTAATCGTCTAAATCTTTGGTCCTGTTTCGTAATTCTATATCCAAAATACCACCGCCACGTTTTTGCATGTTTTTAGTTATACTATCGGTATTGGCAAAAAATTTGGATTTAATTTCTGTAAAAAAAGTTGCTAATTTTTCGACATCTCCTTTATAGATGAAATGAACTTGGCCAATTTTTTCAGAATTGAGCACAGTCGCGGTAAACCCACCTCTGGTGCTCCAATATTTAGCCGATTTTGCTGCAGCAGCAACCACCGAACTCTCCTCAATCACCATAGGAATAGTAAAGTACTTACCATTTACCAAAAAGTTTGGTGCAATTCCCATGGGGAGATAAAAATTGGTAATCGTGTTTTCAATAAATTCATCGTGAAGTTGTTGAAGTTTATCATCCTGATTCCAATACTGTTTTATCACTGCAATCGCTTCTTTCGGATTAGAAAAAAACTCCGAAGCAATCCAGTTAATTTTATCTTCTTTCGATAATTTAGAAAACCCAGAAACCGTGTTATTCATAGTTCATTTTTAAGGCGAAGCAAAGATAAAGGATTGCACACAAAATAATGAATTTTGAACTGTAAATTAATAATCCATTATTTACAGAAAACTACAGTCAAAATCAAATATTGCGTTAAATTATAATTTTATTCAACTATAAGAAAAAACATATAAAATATTAAAAATAATAAATAAAAGTGTATTTCGTCGATTTTATTTGTTTATTAGCGATAAAACATATTATTTTACATCACCAAATCGAAATAATTATGAAGACAATAGCTACACTTTTAGTTTCTCTGTTTTTAACGTTGGCTAGTTATGCAGAAGTTTCAAATTCTGAAAAAATGGCTCTTATTCAATTGAATAAATCTACACACGGAGAAAGTTGGATTGTTAAATGGGATTTGAATGCACCAATCAGTACTTGGCACGGAGTTCAGTTATTAAACGACAAAGTTGTTTCAATTAATTTGTCTGAAAATAATTTATCGGGAACAATCCCATCAGAAATTGGTAATTTAAAATTTCTAAAGTCATTGAATTTATATAAGAATTATATAATAGGTTCGATTCCACAAACAATTGGTGCTTTAAACTCTCTCCAGGTAATAAATCTTTCTTTCAACAAATTGACTGGGGAAATTCCGACCGAAATCACCAATTTATCAGCATTACAAGAAATGGATTTATTTATGAATTTTATTTCTGGAAATTTGCCAAATGCTATCGGTAAATTAAGTAATCTTAAAGTATTATCGTTATACAACAATGAGATAACGGGCGAAATTCCTGCTTCTTTATACGATTTAAAGCAATTGAAAATTTTAGAATTAAATAGTAACAAACTTACCGGTAATTTGAGTGATTCGATAGCTAATTTATCATTACTTGAAAATTTAAGTTTGTTCGATAACAATATTAGCGGACAAGTTCCTGTAGATATCGAGAAATTACAAAAGTTAGCTGTTATGAATATTTCGTACAATAATTTTAACGGATTTGTTTCTAAAAAATTAGCAGCAAAAGATGCTATGAGCATGACGATGATTAATGATAAAGGAATAGCAGTTACCTTGAATGTTCAATCAGATAAAGATAAAGCGTTAGCTTCGGAAGAATAGTTTTTTTGATTAGTTTTGTTTTAACCATAGCGAATTTTGTTAAGGTTTTTTTGTTTCTCAAGATTGTAGTAAGTTGCAATAATGACGATTAGATTGTTTTATATACAACGATATACGTAAAGAGTTTAGAAAACCATATTACTTGTTGATGTTCATTTAATTTAAAGATTAGGAATCGAATTCGTTTTTTATGGAGCCAAAACCAAAAGCAAAATTTTTTAATGCCGATGGTTATTAAACAAATTTTGTGAGGAATAGAAGCTGATTATAGTAGTAACTAAAATTCTTGAAAAAGGTACTTTTTAAAGCAAAGAAAATAAAGATAAATTAAACGAAAAATCTTCAAAAAAGACATCACCAAACTTAATCGAATTGCTTTCTAATCGAGAATTAGAAGTCGCAGAAGTGCTAATAAAAGGTTTTGGAAATATAGGAATTTCAAATAAATTGTAGATTCAAATGACAACAGTTAGTACTTGTAAAAATAAAATATTTGAAAAATTGAATATTAATAATATAGTTTCACTTTCTGAAATCTTTAAGAATCAAGATTAACGATACATTATTTCAAAAAACAATTTTTATCCTAATTACCAAAAAATATTACTTCCGACTAAATTCACTCAAGAAAATTGCAGTAGCAGTGGCTACATTCAAGCTTTCAGTTTTTTTCAAATTGCCAAAACGAGGAATGGCTAATTTGCTGGTGACCAATTTCTCTAATTTGTCAGAAATCCCATTAGCTTCATTGCCTAAAATGAGAATGCCTTCTTTGGGAAGATTTTCATGATACACATTTTTTCCATCCATAAAAGTACCAAAAATAGTAAGATTGGATTTCTTTAGATATTTTTCCAAATCCAAATACGATAAACTAACTCTTGAAATCGAACCCATGGTAGCCTGAACGACTTTCGGGTTATAAACATCAACTGTTTGTTCGCTGCAAATGAGTTGTTCAATGCCAAACCAGTCACAAAGTCTAATGATAGTTCCTAAATTACCTGGGTCTCTGATGTCATCTAAAGCTAGTATTAATCCGCGGTCGGCAGAATGCTTTTTTGTTGGAATTTGAAATAGCGCTAAGCAGTTATTAGGAGTTGAAAGACAAGATATCTTTTTTAAATCTGATTCAGAAATCAATGTTTTTTTTTCGGGGATTAGATTTTCAAAAACCGTTGTGGTTTCATAGAGGTGATCCAATTCAAAATTAGCGTTCAAGAGTTCTTGAATAACCTTTACACCTTCAGCAATAAACAATTGATGAATTTGTCGGTATTTTTTTTGCTGTAAACTAGTAATTAGCTTTATTTGGTTTTTACTAACCATAAAAAAATGTACTTTTGAATTAAATTTCGAATCCATTGAAAAAACGCTTTACAAAAATATCATTATTTATTTTAATAGGACTCATACTTGTTGGTTGTAATACAACAAAACGAGTTCCAAACGGAAAGCAATTATTGCTAAAAAATGAAATTTATGTTAATAATAAAAACATAACCGATGAGAATGTTTTTTTTCAATTGTATCAAAAACCAAATAGTTCCATTCTTGGCTATCGATTACGTTTAAACTTATTTAATTTGGCTAAGAAAAATTCTGATACTTCCTATGCCACATGGTTGAATAAAAAACCTACTAGACATAAAACTTTAGCCAAACTATTATCCGAAAAACAAGTAGAACGATTAGGTAAATCATTTTTGGTTTCTGGCTGGAGCGATTTTTTAATGAAAACAGGAGAAGCTCCAGTTATTTTCGATTCTATAAATGCTAAAAATTCTACCAAAAGATTAGAATCCTATTATTACAACAAAGGGTATTTTGATGTAAAAGCAAATTACGTAACGGAAACCAAATCGGTAAAAAAAACGAATTTAAAATACAAAGTAGCACTCCACAAACCATACATAATTGATAGCATATCCAGTGTAATTTTATCGCCTGCATTAGATTCGCTGTATCAAATTAAAAAAAGCAACTCTTTTATCAAGAAAAATAAACAGTACGACACGGAAAATTTTAATAGTGAAAGAAACCGAATCACAACAGATTTTAGAAATAATGGAGCGTATTTTTTTCAGCAAAACTATATATCTTATAGCCTTGATACCATTAACACCTCTAAAAAAGTTAATGTAAAATTAATGGTAAAAGATTACTCGTACCGAGAGAACGACAGTACGAAAACTGCTCCTTTTAAACTTTATAGAATTAGTAAAGTAGATATTTATACCGATAATACCAACACAAAAAGCGAGGCTAAAATTAAGGATAGCGTTAATTGCAAGAATTTTACGCTTTATAGTGAAAAGAAATTAAAATATCGACCGAAAGCAATAACTGATGCGGTATTTATTAACAAAGGAAGTCTGTTCTCGGATATAAATACGACACTTACGACTAGATACTTGAGTAATCTTAAAGTTTTTAATTATCCAACGATCCAATATAGGATAGATCCTAAGGACAAGGACGCCTTGATTGCTAGTGTTTATTTGTCTCCAAGAAGAAAATTTACCTTTAATCCCTCGGTAGATTTTACACATTCCAATATTCAAGATTTTGGAATTTCAGGAAGCACGTCATTAGGAATTAGAAATGTATTTAATGGTGCTGAAACTTTTGAAATTGGCTTTAGGGGAAATGTTGGTGCTTCCAAAGATTTGGCAAATCCCAATAATAACTTCTTTAATATTTCAGAAATTGGAGTCGATGCTAAATTGAATTTCCCGAGATTATTCTTTCCGATAAAAACAGATAAAATCATTCCTAAAAGCATGATTCCTTCAACAGCAATAAGTGTTGGTTTTGCTAAACAACGAAATATAGGATTAGACAAACAAAACTTCACGAGTGCCTTTTCATATATTTGGACACCCAAAAAGAACACTAGTATTCGATATGATATTTTTAATATTCAATTTGTAAAAAATTTGAATGTTGGAAATTATTTCAACATCTATCAATCATCTCATAGTGCTTTGAGTACTTTGGCATCCAATTATAATTTCAATCCAACATATTTCACAAATGGACAATTAACCATTGAAAGTGGAACCAATGCATTTCTGAATGCCGTTTTAGGGCCTAATCCAACAATTACTCCATCCGATCAAGATTTAAAAGCGATTAGTAGTATTGAAGAACGTAAACAGCGATTGACTGAAAATAACCTCATTTTTGCTTCAAGTTTGAGTTATTCCAAAACCACCAAAAAAGATTTATACGATAATGCCTTTCATGCTTATAAAGCTAAATTTGAATCTGCTGGAAATTTATTGTCTTTTTTTGCCAGAACATCCAAACAATTAAACAATCAATCGGGGGCCAATACTTTTTTTGAAGTGGAATATTCACAGTACCTCAAAGGAGAAATTGAATATGTAAAACATTGGACCTTTTCAGGAAAAAGAGTACTGGCTGTGAGAGGATTTGCAGGATTAGCAGTTCCTTACGGAAATTCAAAAAGCATTCCGTTTTCACGAAGTTATTTTTCGGGAGGATCTAATGATATTAGAGCTTGGCAACCATACAGTCTTGGACCCGGTAGTAGCGGCGGTTTGAATGATTTTAATGAAGCAAATATGAAACTTTCATTGAGTGCTGAATTGCGATTTAACTTATTTGCAAAATTTAATGGTGCATTGTTTACCGATACTGGAAATATTTGGAATATTTTCGACAATATTGATGATAAAACCTATACTTTCAACGGAATTAATTCTTTACAAACCATAGCAGTAGGTTCAGGAGTTGGAATAAGATATGATCAAGGATTATTTGTAGTGAGATTTGATCTTGCTTTTAAAACCTACAATCCTTCTCAATTAGAAGAAAGGAAATGGTTTCGAGAAGTTAATTTGTCCAAATCAGTATTAAATATTGGGATAAATTATCCTTTCTAATTTTAGAAATTATTACTTTTGTAGACTTAACTAAAAAACATAACTAGAAGATGTCACACAACATTAAACCAGGAGTTGCAACCGGAGATGAGGTTCAAGCAATATTTGCTTATGCTAAAGAAAAAGGATTTGCACTTCCTGCTGTAAACGTAACAGGGTCAAATACAATAAACGGAGTTTTAGAAACTGCTGCAAAATTGAAAGCACCCGTTATCATTCAATTTTCAAATGGTGGAGCACAGTTTAATGCTGGAAAAGGACTATCGAATGCTGGAGAAAATGCTGCTATTTTAGGAGCTATTGCAGGAGCAAAACATATTCATACCTTGACGGCAGCTTATGGAGCAACCGTAATTCTTCATACCGATCACTGTGCCAAAAAATTATTACCTTGGATTGATGGATTATTAGATGCTTCCGAAAAACATTTTGCGGAAACAGGAAAACCATTATTTTCCTCTCACATGATTGACTTGTCGGAAGAACCTATTGAAGAAAATATTGAAATTTGTAAAACTTATTTAGCTCGCATGAGTAAAATGGGAATGACCCTAGAAATAGAATTGGGAATCACGGGTGGTGAAGAAGATGGTGTTGATAATTCAGATGTAGATAGTTCCAAATTATATACACAACCTTCTGAAGTTTCTTATGCATATGAAGAACTTTTAAAGGTAAGTCCACGATTTACGATTGCAGCTTCTTTTGGAAATGTTCACGGCGTTTACAAACCTGGAAACGTAAAATTAACCCCAAAAATCTTGAAAAACTCTCAAGATTATGTTCAAAATAAATTCAATACGGGGCATAATCCAGTTGATTTCGTGTTCCACGGAGGTTCAGGATCGACCTTAGAAGAAATTAGAGAAGCTATTTCTTATGGAGTTGTAAAAATGAATATAGACACCGACTTACAATTTGCTTTCACAGAAGGAATTCGTGACTATATGGTCAATAATATTGACTATGTGAGAACCCAAATTGGAAATCCAACAGGCGCCGATGCTCCTAATAAAAAACATTACGATCCAAGAAAATGGGTTCGTGAAGGTGAGGTTACTTTTAATAAAAGATTAGAAGAAGCATTTGCTGACTTAAACAATGTAAACACTTTATAAAAAATTAGGAATCATGAATTACGAAATTATCATAATTCATAATTCATAATTTATAATTCATAATTATAAACTATGGCTTGGTTTAAAAGAACAGAGAAAGGAATTACCACGGCAACCGAGGACAAGAAAGATGTTCCAAAAGGACTTTGGTATAAATCACCTACAGGAAAAATCATTGATGCTGATGAACTAGAACGAAATTTATGGGTTAGCCCAGAAGATGGTTTCCATGTTAGAATTGGCAGCAAAGAATATTTCGAAATCTTATTCGATAATAATGAATTTAAAGAATTGGATGCCAAAATGACTTCCAAAGATCCTTTACACTTTGTCGATACAAAAAAATATTCAGATCGACTCAAAGATGTGATGGAAAAAACGCAATTAAAAGATGCGGTTCGCACAGCAGTTGGAAAATCAAAAGGAAATGATTTAGTAGTTTGTTGTATGGATTTTGCTTTTATTGGAGGTTCGATGGGAGCTGTTGTTGGAGAAAAAATTGCACGAGGTATTGATTATGCTATCAAACACAAGATTCCTTTTGTGATGATATCTAAATCGGGTGGTGCTCGTATGATGGAAGCCGCTTATTCCTTAATGCAACTGGCTAAAACGTCTGCCAAATTAGCACAACTAGCAGAGGCAAAAATTCCTTATATCTCGTTATGTACAGACCCAACAACCGGAGGGACGACCGCTTCTTATGCTATGTTGGGTGATATAAATATTGCTGAACCTGGAGCTTTAATTGGTTTTGCTGGCCCAAGAGTGGTTAGAGATACTACAGGTAAAGATTTACCTGAAGGATTTCAAACGTCAGAATTTTTGTTGGAACACGGATTTTTGGATTTTATTGCCCCAAGAAAAGAGTTGAAAGATAAAATTAACTTATATATTGATTTGATTTTGAACCAAGAAGTTAGATGAAGATTTAACTTTATTTGATTCTAATAATTTTATTTCAAATAGATTTAATATTAACAAAAATCCCTTTTTAGTCAAAATAAAAAGGGATTTTTAATAAGTAGCAAATAAATGCTTATGCTTTTTTCTTTTTTTCTGCTTTGGTAGGTTCTGGTTTTGGATCTGGAACGTAATTTTTGATAATAGCGTTTGCGCCTTCAATCCATTTCGATGGTCCTCCAGCAACATAACCAGTACTTCCTAATTGTTCTAGATTGATTTTTCCTTCTTCTTTTATGGTTGGTTTTACAAACCAAACTGTTGGGTAACCTTGCACTTGAAACATTTGTTGTAATTGTCCATTTTGTTGCTTAATCTCCTCTGGTTGCGGCGTTCTTCTTGGATAATCAAGTTCTACTAGAATAGCATGTTCTTTTACCCAAGCCGTAAATTCGGGAGTTTTAAAAACTTCATTTTGTAAACGCATACACCATCCGCACCAATCGCTCCCTGTAAAAAACAAAAACAAAGGTTTTTGTTCTTGTCTTGAAGCTTCGATGGCTTTATTCACGTCA
This sequence comes from uncultured Flavobacterium sp., assembly GCA_964610785.1. Classification (GTDB taxonomy): domain Bacteria; phylum Bacteroidota; class Bacteroidia; order Flavobacteriales; family Flavobacteriaceae; genus Flavobacterium. The sequence continues at coordinate 32,355 of CAZSZH010000014.1, forward strand.
GTAAACCATGTTTGTCCTTCTTGTGCTTCCACTGTTATTCCAAAAACTAGTAGCAAAGCTATAAGTACTATCTTTTTCATTTTTTAAATTTTATTAGTGTTTTGTTTTCAAAAATAATGCCGAAATTTAATAAATTTATTTTACTTCTTGCATTAATTTTTTTACCAAAGGTGAAATTGCAATTAATAGTACTCCTAAAATCAAAGCATACAACGCCAATTGCATATATCCATCTGCGTATACTGTAAGTTTATCTAAATTAGAGGCATCTTGAGAAGCTTCGGCTATATTAGCACCAAGTAATCCTGCAAAATACTGTCCATATGCACTGGCTAAAAACCACATTCCCATAATCACCGCTTGTGTTTTTTGTGGTGAAAGTTTGGTCATTGCCGACATTCCAATTGGAGATAGACACAACTCTCCAAAAGTGATGATAAACCATCCAAAAGTAAACAAATCTAAAGAGGTTCTTCCGCTTTCATCAGCAAAAAATTTAGTGTAATAAAACACAGCAAAACCTCCAGAAAGAAACAAGAATCCCAAACCAAATTTCACAACAGTATTGGGTTCAATCTTTCTTTTATTCATCCATAGCCATATTAATCCAACTAAAGCCGCAAAACCAATGACAAAGAAAGAATTAGCCGAGTTGTTAACTCCATTAGGATCTAAACGAACGCCTAAAACTGTATTTTTAAGGTTGTGTGCCGCAAACAAACTTAAAGAACCCCCACTTTGTTCGAAAAACGCCCAAAAGAAAATCGAAAAAACAATAAAGACCAAAGCCGCCAATAATTTCTTGTTTTCTTGAATTGAAAAATTGCGCATTTCATAGAACAAATAAAGTAACGAAGAGGGGCCAATAATAAACATAAACACATCGGTATATTCTGTATTGGAAACCATAGTCATAATGATAGGAATAATTACTAACGAACCTAAATAGGTTATAATCTCCAAGGTTCTCCTTTTAGAATGTTCCAAATCTGCTAATGGTGATAATCCTATTTGCCCGAGACTTTTTTGGGTTTGTGTGAATGTCAATAAACTAATAATCATCACTACTGCGGCAAAACCAAAAGCAAAATTCCAACGAAGATGCTCTGGAATTAATGATTCCCACAAAGTACCATTAGCAACCGCAATGCAAATATAGCCACCAATTAAGGCTCCAAGATTAACACCGGCATAGAATAATGAAAATCCGGCATCTCTCCTATTATCATTATCGTTATACAATTTACCAACCATTGTAGAAATATTGGGTTTAAAAAATCCAGTTCCAATAATGGTGAAACTGATTCCGAAAAAGAAAAAGTGTTTCGGATCAATAGCAAGAATTATACTTCCAGCAATCATCAATAATCCACCCCAAAAAAGCGATTTTCGATACCCTAATATCTTATCGGCGAACAATCCTCCAATAAACGTGAAAGCATAAACAAAAGCCTGAGTCGCGCCATATTGTAAATTGGCAACTTTATCATTCATAGCCAATTGATTTACCATAAAGATAACCAACATCCCTCGCATTCCATAAAAACTAAAGCGTTCCCACATTTCGCTAAAGAATAAATACCACAATTGTTTTGGATATTTCCCTTTGAAATCTTGAATTTGCTCTAAAGTTTGATTTTGTTCCATGATTTTATTTAAAAAACAAACCTACAAGAATTTCTTGTAGGTTTGAAAGGTATACAATATTTTTTTAAAATGATTATCGAACTCCGTGCATCATTTTCTTCAATTTTGGAGTAAGCGCCATTAAAATTACAGCTGCTAATCCGCAAAGAATAACAAAAACCATGAAGAATTCAAATAAGTTATGAATCTCAAATCCCGCGAAAACTGGGTTGTTTGGACTAATTTGATTTTTTTCTAAAATAGCTAATTGATCGGCAGTTAAGGTAATTTTTTTATCCAAAACAGCTTGCAGGTCAATTCCAAATTCTTTGGCTTTATTGAATTTATCTCCGGTTGCAGGTAAGATAGAACCTAGCGTTCCAGCCAATGCGTAACCAGATGCATTAGATAAAAAGAAAACGCCATACAACAAGGACGAGAAACGTTTAGGAGATAATTTACCTACTAATGATAATCCAATTGGAGATAAACAAAGTTCAGCACATGTTTGAATTAAATATAAAAGTATTAACCATTTAATGGCTAATAAACCATTATTTCCTAGATCTTTTACATTGTGAGCAATAATAAAGTAGCTTAAGGCAACCAATCCCAATCCTACAGCTTGTTTAACCGGAGAAATTGGCTCTCTATCTTTACTTCTTAAATAGTCCCATAACATACTAAAAGGAACTGCAAAAGCAACTACAAATAATCCATTAAAGATTTGTACCATTGACGGAGGCATGTTGTATCCAAAGAAATTTCTATCGCATTGATTATCGGCAATGAATGTTAATGATGAGCCCGCTTGTTCAAATGCTGCCCAGAAAAATATTACGAAAAAAGCAACGATATAAATCACTAAAATTCTATCTCTTTCTACTTTTGTTAAAGAAGAATCAGAGATAATTAATCCTGCTAAAGTGATACCACTTGAATAAATTACCGTATAGATCCAGTTTTGATTTACTATAAAATGGAAAATGGCACCCAAAACAAAAAAGGCAATAATCGCTCCAATCAATGCTTTTTGTGAGAAAACCGCTTTTTGTGATTCTCCTTCTTCGTAATCCTCATTTACATTGTGTTTTGGCAATCCCCCTAATGGACGACCTTCTGGTGTAATTACATATTTATTTTTTAAGAAATAAAAAACAGCCGTACCAATTAGCATGGCTATTGAAGCTGCAAGAAAACCAAATTTGAAAGCATGAATATCTCTTATTCCTCCTGAATCTTTTACATCTCCAACTATTGGACAAATTAATTGACCAAGAAAAGCGCCTAAGTTAATTCCCATGTAAAAAATGGTGAAAGCAGTATCTAATTTAGACTTCTCTTGTTTTGGATACAAACTTCCTACCATTGAAGAAATGTTGGGTTTGAAGAAACCATTTCCAAAAATAATGATACCTAAAGCCGTCCACATTAATGTTGTAGCAAGACCTATATTAGAACCAAAAACAGTAGCACTGAAAAATAACAAAAATTGTCCGATAGCCATCATCAATCCGCCTAGTAAGATACAATTTCTGTTTCCAAAGAAACGATCGGAAATAAATCCACCTAACATTGGAGTTAAGTAACAAAGTCCTAGAAATCCTCCATAAATTAAGGAAGCATCTTCCTCTTTCATCAATAAAGAATTTACTAAGAATAAAGTAAGAATAGCTCGCATTCCGTAGAAATTGAAACGCTCCCACATTTCAGTTCCAAATAATACCCAAAGCCCTTTTGGATGTCCTGTTTTTACTTGTTCACTCATTGTCAATTAGTTTTAGTTTGTATTTATTTAGTTTATAGTTTCTCTTTTATAAAATTCGTCATTTTGTTAAACAACTGAATTCGGGTTCTACCGCCATATATTCCGTGGTTTTTATCCGGATAAACCGCCCAATCAAATTGTTTGTTGGCTTGAACCAATGCTTCTATAAATTGCATCGAATTCTGAAAATGCACATTGTCGTCTGCCGTTCCGTGTATTAAAAGAAAATTTCCTTTTAACTTACTAGCAAAATTTATAGGAGAATTTTCATCATAGCCACTCGCATTCTCCTGTGGCGTTTGCATATATCGCTCGGTGTAAATGCTATCGTAGAACCTCCAATTAGTAACTGGAGCAACCGCAATCGCCATTTTAAACACATCGGCACCTTTCAAAATGCAATTACTCGCCATAAATCCACCAAACGACCAGCCAAATATACCAATTCTAGTTTTATCAACATAACTATATTTCCCAATTACTTTAGCGGCATCAATTTGATCTTCTACTTCATATTTGCCTAATTCTTTTTGCGTCATTTTTTTGAAAGCAGCCCCTTTAAAACCAGTTCCTCTTCCATCCACACAAACCGTAATATACCCTTGTTGCGACAACATCATAAACCAATAATCATTGGTATCTAACCAATCTTTAGCCACTTGTTGTGATCCTGGCCCCGAATATTGATACATAAAAACAGGATATTTTTTAGTAGCATCAAAATCTTTGGGTTTAATCATCCAAGCGTTCAATTTGTTTCCTTTTTCCGTTGTCAATTCAAAGAATTCTTTAGTTGGTAAGTTGTACTTTTTTAATTTGTCTACTAATTCAGTGTTATCTACAATAGATTGTATTTGCTTTCCATCTTTAGAGCTGTTTAAAGTGTACGTTGGCGGTATCGTTGGATTTGAAAAGGTATTGATAAAATACTCATAGTTTGGACTAAACGTTGCTGCATTGGTTCCTACTTGTTGCGATAATTTTATTTTATTTTTACCATCTAAACCAATTTTATAAACATCTCGAACCGTTGAACTATTTTCTGTTGATTGATAGTACACTGTTTTCATTTTCTCGTCAAAGCCATAGTAGGAAGTCACTTCCCAGTTGCCTTTGGTGACTTGGTTTTTAAGCTTACCATTTTTATCATATAAGTATATATGATTGAAACCATCTTGTTCTGATGTCCAAATAAAGCTATTGTCTTTTAAAAACGTTAAATTATCGGTCACTTCCACATAGGCTTTGTCTTTTTCATTCAAAACAATTTTGGTTGAACCTGAATTTCCGTCAATAAATAATAAATCTAGATTATCTTGATGACGGTTTAATACCTGTGCAGAAAGTATATTGGCATCATTAGTCCATTTCATTCGTGCAATATAAAAATCAGAATAATTTCCTAAATTAATAGCTTTAGAAGCAGCTGATGTAACATCATAAACAAATAATGAAACAACAGCATTCTTCTCCCCTGCCTTTGGATATTTGAACGTTTCAACTGTTGGATACAAATCTTTTTTGTAAATATTCATTGAAAATTCAGGTACTTCACTTTCGTCAAAACGAATATAGGCGAGTTTTTTACTATCGGCACTCCAATCAAAGGCGCGTACAAATGCAAACTCTTCTTCATAAACCCAGTCTGTAATTCCATTGATGATGGCATTTTTCTTTCCGTCGGTAGTTACTTGCGTAGTTTTTTTTGAAGCCAAATCATAAACATATAAATTGTTTGCTTTGGCATAGGCTATTTTAGCACCATCGGGAGAGAAAGTTGGTTCTTGGACTTGTTCAAATAATTTGATAGCGGTTTTGGTAACGGTATTGTATAAGTAGTAATCAGCTGTAAAGGAATGACGGTAAATTGGCGTAGTACTATTTGCAATTAGAATTTGCTTTTCGTCGGGACTAAAAGTATAACTATCAATACCGCTCACCAAAGATGCCATCGTTTTAGTGTCAATAAGTGTTGTTACTTTTTTCAGCGTAGCATAATCATATAAATCGATTTGCTGACTTCTTGTAGTTCGATCTGAATTCAAAACCGTATACTGATTGGTCGTTTTCATTGCCTGCAATTCGTCCATTCCTTTAGCACGAAAAGCTCCTGTATAAATATCTTCAACCGTTATTTTTTGTTGTGCCACAACAGAAATAGTTGCAAAAAGAAAAAATAGGATAACTTTAATTGACTTCATTTTTTTTATAGATTTTAAAACGACTTCAATTTTAGTGAAAAATTTACAAATAATGGTGGTTTTTTGAATTAAAAACAATTTTACTATCTCGCATGTAAAAAAAAGGTGTTAATACAATGAGGCAAATACTGATTCTATGAACTTTGATGAAAGTTACAATATGTACTTTTAATACTTTAAACTACCTTCTTAAACAGTTACCTATATCTTAAAAAAGCCTATTTCGTTGGTATCATGAAACGGAATATTTAATTTATGGCAAGTAGCCTTCCACATAGCGCAATACGTTTTATAGTTCGACCCATCTACTACGACTTGCTTTGGTCTCCATGTTCTCAAAAGTCGTTCTAAATTTATTTTAGGAGAATTTACCAAAATTAACACATCAGGAATTTCCTTGGTGTAGAAAGCATTTTCATTGATAATCAAGATTTTTTTATTGTTGAAAAAAAGCAGGTTAGTTAGGGGTTTAGTAGAAGTTATTTCACAAAAATTAGCAACACTGTAGGATTTCAAAATTTGATTTTCAAACTTGTAGTTAATCAAACTATCATTACAATATACCTTTAATTTGTTGCCGATTCTTTCTGTAATCAATGTTGTTCCTTTGCTATGAAATACTATTAATTCATTTTCTTTTTTTGACAAATACTTGGCTTGATAAACTGTAAGTTGCATCAAAATTATAGCACATAACCCTACTACCAATTTTTGAAAAGTAGGCTTTTTGAACCAGATGACCCAGCTAAAAATCAAAATGTAACAGCTCCATAGGATATAAGAACTAAAAGAAATATCCCTAAAAATAAAATCATCAAACGATGCCACGCCAGCAATAATTTTATTCAGTAGCCAAATACACCATTCGAGCGCTTTTAGTAAAGGCATCCAAACAACATCGAAAGCTGCAAAGACCATGACAATAACACCGATTCCTAAAATAATTGACATTCCTGGAAGGATAACCAAGTTGGTTACAAAAAACAATCCTGGAAATTGATGAAAATAATAAATACTCAATGGGAAAGTTCCTATTTGTGCTGCAAAAGAAACAGTAACTATATCCCATAAATAGGATGTAATTTTATATTTCGGAGTCCAAATAGAGGATAATAAAGGCTGTAGCCAAACAATAAAGAACAATGCTGTGTAACTCAATTGAAATCCAACATCAAATAAAAAGGAAGGTTGAAAAAGTAAAATAACCAAAATAGAGACCGCAAGCGTATTATAAATATTGATGCTCCTGCGTAAGAACATTCCTGTCGCCACGAAAGAGAACATCGTTACCGAACGAACCACTGATGGAGCCAAACCTGCCAATATTCCAAAACTCCATAAAGATAGAATTACAATTAAGAGTTTAATTAAAGAGGCTTTTTTTGTATTGGGAAACGGTTTTAATAGAAAAGTTACAAATAATAGAATAAAACCCACATGCAAACCCGAAACAGAGAGCACATGAACGGCGCCCGCATATTGATAATCTCTTACCACATCAGGTGAAATATCTTGTTGCTGTCCTAATATTAATGCTACAACAACGCTCAATTCTCTCGTACTGAAATGGTGTTTCTCTAAATTATAAATTATTTTATTCCGCAATGTACTAGCATAATAAGAGATCGATTTATCTACAATGGTACCCGTTTTAATATATTTTGCTTCAGTATAAAGTTGTGCGTAAATCTGTTGGTTTTCTAAATAATTTTTGTAATCAAATTGATTTGGATTGTTCGGAAACTTATTTTTGTACAGAGAGCCATTTATTTTTAAATAAGAACCAATTTCTAAAGTTGGAACGGCGCTTTCTTTTTTGATATTTAAAATTATTTTCCCACTACTTTTTTGATCGTTTAACGAAATAACATCAGCAACATATCTAAAGTTGCTAGTTGTATTCTTTAACTTTTCTTTAATGCTAATTTCAGTAACACACTTTTTATCAAGATTAGACAACTGATGAATATAATGGTTGTGATTTAAAGTTTGATTGTGAGAACATAGGGTAAAAGCACCGATAAAAAATGACAATGTTAGCGCAATTATTCCGAAAAAAGATTTGAAATTTGGGTGTTTTTTTGAGTAGAAAAAGACAAATAACAAAATAAATAATCCAACGAGCAGACTATTCAAAACAAGTAAAAAAGGAAATTTTGTATAATGAGCACATATAAGTCCTAATACAAAACAGCCTGTAATTTTAATTAAAGGGAAGTCTACTACTTTCATTATTATAAAAGTATTAAAAAAATAGAATTCTACAAATAATTATTTTTCCTTTTTAGAACAAGTGTTTATGCCGAAAGGAACATATAACGGACAAAAACTCATAAAGCTTGTAACAGCAAATACTAATGCAATTCCCAAAAGTATAATTCCTAATGTTCCAAAAATGATTCCCATAAAATATAAAACAGCAACAATAGCGGCCAATATTAGACGAAGTAATTTATCAATGTTACCCATGTTTTTTTTCATAATAAATCGAATTTGTTTAGTTACTATTAAAGATAGTTTAATAATATTTGATTTACTAGAATAATAGTTATTTGTTTTAATTTGACAGGAGGTGTTTTGTAATTTCAGTATCAGTATTTAACAAAAATATTCTAACTCAATTAAATTGGTTCTCGGTTTAATACGTTTTAAGATTCTTTAATATAAATATTTATTATTTTTACGATTTAAAAATGTTTATTTCTATTTTGTGCACACTTTAAATGATAAATTTTGTTTATGAAAAATTATTTAAATCTAATTGTTGTTTTATTTTTTTTTAGCAGTAATGCACAACAATTTGATTGTAATCAAGGAATTAAAGATTATCTAACATTATTTAAAGCCAATAAAATTGATGAATCCTATATCGTTTGGAGTGCTGTAAGAAGAAATTGTGAAAAAGAACAATTCGTTATCTATGAGGATGGATTAAATATTATTCAAACTAAAATTGAACACACAAAGTCCTTAGAAGAAAGAGAGCGATTGATTAGAGATGGATTAAAATTGTATGAGGAATGTCATACTTATTTCCCAACAAAATCAGAAGATTATGAAGTTGGTAAAGCCATGCTTATGTATTATAATTCAGTTCGGGCAAAACAACAAATGGATGAGATTTTTAGTTTGTTAGAAAATGGATTTTCCAAAGCATCCGATAAGATTAAAAATAGTAATGCCATTAATTTATATTTTGAGTTATATTACTTTAAATTTAAAGCTAAAGAAATTACAGCTGAAACTATTACTGAAAAATACTTTTTAGTGAGCACTATGCTCAATCGACTTCAAATGGAGTATCCAAAAAATTTAAAAGTATATAAACTCGTTAAAGCGAAAATTGATTCAAGGGCTAAATCAATACTTTCTTGCAATGGAATAAATAGTTTTTATGAAAAAGGATATAATGCTAATAAAGAAAATTCTAAATGGCTAATTGAGGCATTAGATTTACTTTCGATAAAATGTGCTACAACACCTTTGTTTTATAAATTAGCCACAACCTTATATCAAATTCATGAAGATGTATCATCTGCCTCCTACATGGGTTTAGCTTTGTTGAAACAAAAAAAATATCCAGAAGCTGTCCAATATTATGAAAAAGCAGTATCAATGGATGATAATCCAACTAAAAAAGCTGCTATTTACTTTAGTTTAGCAACAAAATTAGCTGCTATTGATAAAATAATGGCAAAAGAATATTTTAATAAATCATTGCAAATAGATGATAAAATGGCTAAATCTTATTTGTCTTTGGCGCAACTTTATGCTACAAGTATAAAAGATTGTGGTGTGACAGATTTTGATAAAAAAGCATTGTACTATCTCATCGTATTGACAGCAAATAAAGCGAGTGAGATAGATTCTAAATTAAAACCCCAATGTTCTAAATTTATTGATAAATATGTTAAAGAAGCATTGACGGAAAAGGAAATTCGGAAAGCTAAACTCTCCGGTAAAAGTTATGAAATTAGTTGTTGGATGAAAGAATCTATAAAATTTCCATAAAATTCAAGTTTTCACTATTTTCTCTAAATAAAATCAAAAAATCCGCTTAACAATAAAATGCTAAACGGATTTTTAAAAACAAACAAACTAAATCTATACTTCCAAAACGCTGTTTTCAGCATTTGCGAATTCATTCCAACGATAGCTATCTGCTTCTGGCTCGTTTACATAAGTTCCATCAACCAAATATTTGAATTCAAAAGAATGGTCTTTTGGTAAATCAAATGCTGCTTTGAACGTACCGTTTTTTAATTTCGACAATTCTCCTTCTGACGGATTCCAATTATTAAAATCTCCAACAACAGCAGCCGTGTTTGCTTCTTTAGCTTCGATTGAAAAAGTAACTTTAACTACTGGTTTTGTTTTTATAACTTGTTTCTTAATTGACATAACTAATTAATTTATAGATTAATGAAACAAAGTAACACAATAAAATAATAGCTTTTACAAGGACAAAGCAGAATTATTATTTTATCAATATTGGATATAATTTTTTTTTAAATTCTTAATTTATAATCCTTTATTTGAGACTATTAAAATAAGAAAACGTTTTCTTACTAAACAATATCCAATTGAAGTTTTCTTGTTTTAATTATTTTTTTATACCTTTCAATTCGATTTTCGTCGTGAAAACGAGTACCACGTTGAAAAACGCGCAATCAACTAACTTAAAATCGATAATCTATCTGTAAATGATCACACTTATTGCAGCTGCTGCTGAAAACAATGCACTTGGAAAAGACAATCAATTAATTTGGCATTTGCCAGACGATTTTAAGAGATTCAAAGAAATCACATCGGGTCACTATATTGTGATGGGAAGAAAAACATTCGAGAGTTTTCCGAAACCATTGCCCAATAGAACTCATGTCATTATTACCCGCCAAGAAAATTACATTGCTGAAGGCTGTATTGTAGTTAATTCTCTTGAAAAAGCAATAGAAGCATGCCCAAAAGAGGAAGAAGTTTTTGTTATCGGTGGTGCCGAAATTTATCGTCAGTCAATTGATTTTGCAGATAAAATAGAGCTCACTAGGGTTCATGATACTTTTGAAGCAGATGCTTATTTTCCAGTAATTAACCTTAATCAATGGGAATTAGTTTTTGAAGAGTATCATCCAAAAGATGAGAAACACAAAATTGACTTTACATTTCAAACATTTTTAAAAAAATAAATTTTATTTGAAATCATCCAAAATATTAATTTTAAGTACAATTTAAATTCTTTAGAAATTAGTATTTTATCCTCAGTGGAAAACGAAATGTACTATCTTGAAAGCAAAATATTGTCTTTTAATTTTGGGATTCGTTTATTGGGATTTCAATTTTTATTATTTGTACTTTTGCAGCACAAAAATTATAACATAAAATGCCACAAAATATCACTCCCTATAAAGATTCAACATTAGGTAAAAAAGAACAGGTTACTCAAATGTTTGACACTATTTCTGGTAATTATGACGGGCTAAACCGTGTGATTTCGTTTGGAATTGATGTACAATGGAGGAGAAAAGTCTTGGATATTGTGCGTAAAAAAAATCCAGATAACATTCTCGACATTGCCACTGGAACTGGCGATTTGGCAATTTTAATGACCAAAACTAAAGCTACAAAAATTATTGGTTTGGATATCTCGGCGGGAATGTTAGAAGTTGGTAAAAAGAAAATAGCCGATAAAAAACTAGACCACATCATCGATATGATTATTGGAGATTCCGAAAACATGCCTTTTCCCGATAATCATTTTGATGCCATAACAGTTTCTTTTGGAATTAGAAATTTTGAAACACTAGAAAAAGGACTTTCTGAAATCTTAAGAGTACTGAAACCAAACGGAATTTTTGTTATTTTAGAAACTTCTGTTCCAGTAAAAACACCTTACAAACAGGGATATCATTTTTATACTAAATATATTTTACCTATTATTGGTAAAATTTTCTCAAAGGATACGGTTGCTTATGGCTATTTGTCTGAATCTGCAGCTTTTTTCCCTTATGGAGAAAAATTAAACAATATTTTGAGAAAAATTGGGTTTATAGATGTTATTGCCATGCCTCAAACATTTGGAGTGGCAACTATTTATTCTGCCATAAAAAAATAATACAGCGTCATTCAAAAAATGAAGAAACTATTTTATATCCTAATACTACCTTTAAGTTTGTCTGGTAACTCACAAACTAAAGGTATTTTCTCAAAAGATCCCATCATCAATTTAGAAAACTTTGATAAACAGCGTTTGTATTGGGGTTATTTTTTAGGATTAAATACTTATGATTTCAAATTCGATTATATTAAACCTCCAACAACTGATATTTCTGTTGCGTCAAATTTTGGTTTTAATGTTGGCGTTGTAGGAGACTTGAGACTACAAGAATACATTAATTTACGCTTTGAACCAGGCTTATATTATGCACAACGAAATCTTACTTATGCTGGTTTTACCCGACAAATAGATTCCTATCGAGAGGTTAGATCTACTTATTTAGATTTTCCGCTTTTATTAAAATTCTCTTCCAAAAGAGTTGGAAATGTTCGCCCCTATCTTGTTGGTGGAGTTTCTGCCACATTAAACTTAGCAAGTAATTCTAAATCATTAGATGATAATTACCAACAGCGCTTTAGAGTAAAATCTTGGACTCAAAACTATGAATTGGGTTTTGGAATCGATTTGTATTTAGAATACTTTAAATTTTCACCCTCTATTAGAGGAGTTTTTGGATTGAATGATGAGTTAATTCGAGACAATAATCCAGATAGTCCTTGGACAGGTAATATCCAATCTATGAAATCAAGAGCTGTGTTTATTAATTTTACTTTTCATTAAATTTTTTACAACTATTCTTGTCCAAATACACCGCGGGCGTAAACTTACATTGAAAACTATTTTTTAATTTGAATTAGTAAATTTTTCATATAAATCTTCAAATTCGATATTGTTTTTCAAGAAGTTACTATTGGTGACATACCAACGCTTGAGAAGTTCTGCTTTTGCTATTTGATTTTCGGTTAATGTATTAAAAAATTTATTTTTCGTGTCATTATATCTTTGAACCTCTTTGTTATAGTCTTCAACTTTTATAGCGTTATTTTCTTCTAAAAATTTTGATTTAAACTTCTGAAAATCCTCAGAAACTGTCATATATTGCTGATAAAGAGGCAATAACGCCTCGTTCTGTTTAATCATAAAGTTTACAAACTCTACATTAATATTGTTTAACGAAGTATCCACAAAATCATTCTTGTATAAATCTGTTTTTATTAGCGATTCTTCTGCCAAATTAGTCATGAAATTAGTGCACTCGACTACATCTTTAGGATTTCGGTACTTGAATAATTGCATTAATTTTTCATCTAATACATTTAATTTATAGAAAATTAAATTTTCATACGCATTATATTCGAAGACATTCTTTTTATTGTAATTTCTAATTCTAATTTTGTATTTCAATCCAAATTCTTTTTTGGAACTTTCATAGTTTAGAATTTCCAAGTAGTATTTTGAAATTTCATACTCTTTGTAGGCAAAGTTTTTATATATTTCAGAATATTCTAATCCGCTTTGAACTCGATAATCATTGAGTTTTAAAGATTTATTTTTTAAAAGAGTAATAGTTTTAGTATTCAATTTGATGAAAGCATCTCGCAAATCGGTGTCCCCATTTATACCAATATCATTCTTTAATAAGTTGACATTTATTTCTTCTAATTTTTTATAAATGCGTTCTAAAGTACTTTGAACTCTAGTGTCAGGACTTGCATCTATTATTGTAGTGGAATATTCCATTAAAGACTCTTTAACGAATAATTCATTTTTTCCAAAGTCATTAATATAGGCCTTGGCATTTCTATAATTTTGAGCATTCCCATTTAGAATTACAAAAAGTAAAACCAAAATAGGTAACCTTTTGATAATAAATGCTTTTAAAAATTTTGAGGGTGTCATAAAAATGTCTCTAATTTTTGATTAACTGCGATAAAAATAACTTTTTTATTTTCAATAACAAAACAGAATCACCTATTAAAGCGCAAAATAGTGCGATAAAAAGTTTTTTCAAGTAAAAATTGTAGGTTTATATTTACTTATTGCTTTGTCGTGTAATTAATGTTTTTTATAAAAGTATAAATTTTAAGAACACAATATATTTTTTAAGGTTACTAAATCGATTGAGTTTATAAGTTTTTATAAAAAGCAATGATTTAATTTTGACTTATGCTTAGATTTGTGTGCCTTTTTTTGGTAAATCTGTAATAATCTAACTAAAAACAAACATAAATAATGAGTATTATAATTAAAGTACACGCAAGACAAATATTGGATTCGAGAGGAAATCCAACAATTGAAGTAGATGTAGTAACTGAGAATGGCGTTTTAGGACGTGCTGCTGTGCCCAGCGGAGCTTCTACCGGAGAACATGAAGCGGTTGAACTTCGTGATGGTTGCAACGCCTATATGGGTAAAGGAGTTTTAAAAGCTGTTGAAAATGTAAATACTAAAATTGCTCCAGAATTATTAGGGGTTTCTATTTTTGAACAAAATCTTATCGATCAAATAATGATTGATTTAGATGGAACTGAAAATAAAGGAAATCTGGGAGCTAATGCTATTCTTGGAGTTTCTTTAGCGGCTGCAAAAGCTGCTGCTAATGAATTAGGACTGCCTTTATATCGATATGTTGGTGGTGTTTCTGCTAATACATTACCCGTTCCCATGATGAATATTATCAATGGAGGGTCCCATTCTGATGCGCCAATTGCATTTCAAGAGTTTATGATTATGCCGGTTAAAGCCACTTCATTTACACACGCGATGCAAATGGGAACTGAAATTTTCCATAATTTGAAAAAAGTACTACACGATAGAAAATTATCTACTGCGGTGGGCGACGAAGGTGGATTTGCTCCAAACCTTGCAGGTGGAACTGAAGATGCTATTGAAACTATCAAAAAAGCAGTTGAGAATGCAGGATATAAATTTGGAGACGAAGTAATGATTGCTTTAGATTGTGCAGCTTCTGAGTTTTATGTAGATGGAAAATATGACTATACCAAATTTGAAGGACCTACCGGAAAAATTAGAACTTCCAAAGAGCAAGCGGAATATATGGCGGAATTGGCAGCAAAATATCCAATTATTTCTATTGAAGACGGAATGCAAGAAAATGACTGGGATGGTTGGAAATATTTAACGGAATTAATCGGAGATAAAGTACAATTAGTTGGTGATGATTTATTTGTTACGAATGTAGAGCGTTTGTCAACTGGAATTGTAAAAGGAATTGCCAATTCAATTTTAGTAAAAGTGAACCAAATTGGAACGTTAACCGAAACCATTGCAGCGGTAAATATGGCTAAAAATGCTGGATATACTTCGGTAATGTCGCATCGTTCTGGTGAGACGGAAGACAATACCATTGCTGACTTAGCTGTAGCATTAAACTGCGGTCAAATTAAAACGGGTTCTGCTTCACGTTCGGATAGAATGGCGAAATACAACCAATTATTAAGAATTGAAGAAGAATTGGGAGACACCGCTTACTTTCCAGGATTGAAAGCTTTTAAACAGTATTAGAAATATTTTTTTTGATATGACCCTTTCTAAAATATTTTAGAGAGGGTTATTTGTCTATTAACATTTTACTAGCTATACCAATATTATAATTTTTATAAAAAAATTAACGAAAACGTTGTTGTTTTTCTTTTTTAATTCATTTGGAATTCCATAAATTTGTTAAATTATAATTTATCAGACTTAATTTCCAATTTATATCATGTCAAAAACAGCAATATTAGAGTATGATGGCAAAAAATATGAGTTTCCTGTAATCATCGGAAGCGAAAATGAACCTGCCATCGACATCAACAAACTACGCGACCTTACGGGTGCAATAACTCTTGATCCAGGGTATAAGAATTCAGGATCTTGTGAAAGTAAAATTACATTTCTAGATGGTGAAGAAGGAATTCTTCGTTATAGAGGTTATGCTATAGAAGATTTAGCTGAAAAAGCTGATTTTCTTGAAGTAGCTTATTTGGTTATTTTTGGCGAATTGCCAACTAAAGAGCAATTAGCACAATTTGAAAACGACATTCGTAAATATACCTTAGTAAACGAAGAAATGAAAAACATCATTGATGGTTTTCCAAAAACGGCTCACCCTATGGGTGTTTTATCGTCGTTAACTTCGGCATTAACGGCTTTCAATCCAAAGGTGGTTAATGTAGATAACGAAAAAGAAATGTATGAAGCCGTTTGTAAAACAATGGGGAAATTCCTTGTTATTGCTACTTGGACGTACCGTAAAATGATGGGTTTTCCGCTGAATTATTATGATAATACTAAAGGATATGTTGAGAACTTCATGCGATTAATGTTTGAATTGCCAACGGGTCCTTATGCCAAAAATCAAGTAGTGATTGATGCCTTAGATAAATTATTCATTCTACATGCTGATCACGAGCAAAATTGTTCTACATCAACGGTACGAATCGTAGGTTCGTCACATGCAGGATTGTTTGCTTCAATTTCTGCTGGAGTTTCTGCGTTGTGGGGACCACTTCATGGAGGTGCTAATCAAGCCGTTCTTGAAATGTTGGAAGCGATTCAGAAAGATGGTGGTGATGCTGATAAATATATGGCAAAAGCCAAAGATAAAGACGATCCATTCCGTTTAATGGGATTCGGACATAGAGTCTATAAAAATTTCGATCCAAGAGCCAAAATTATCAAGAAAGCAGCCGATGAGGTGTTAAGAACTTTAGGTGTTGATGATCCAATTCTTCAAATTGCTAAAAAATTGGAAGAAGCCGCTTTGGTGGACGATTATTTTGTGTCGAGAAAATTATATCCAAATGTAGATTTCTATTCGGGTATTATTTACCGTGCGTTAGGAATTCCAACCGAAATGTTTACGGTAATGTTTGCCATCGGACGTTTACCAGGTTGGATTGCTCAATGGAAAGAAATGCGTATCAACAAAGAACCAATAGGAAGACCAAGACAAGTGTATACAGGGTATCCGTTGCGAGATTTTGTAGCCATGGATAAAAGATAAGATTATTTAAATACTTATAAACAAAAGCTTCGTTATTCAACGGAGCTTTTTTATATTTGCTAAAGCCAAAAGCTATATTTATGTTACAATTAAATGTGAAAAACGAATCGTCACGACTTCGAGCAGTTGTGTTAGGTTCTGCTCTTAATAACGGGCCTACACCAACTGCTGAAGAAGCATACGACCCAAAATCGCTGGAACATATTCTCGCCGGAACGTATCCGGTAGAAGCCGATATGATTAACGAAATGGAAGCTATTAACAAAGTTTTTCAAAAATACGATGTTCAAGTTTTTCGTCCGAAAATGATTGAAAACTACAATCAAATTTTTACACGAGATATCGGATTTGTAATTGACGATGTGTTTATAAAAGCCAATATTCTTCCCGATCGAAATAGGGAACTGGATGCCATTCAATATGTAATTGATCAAATCAATCCTGCAAAGGTGGTGCGTCCACCTGATAACGTTCATATTGAAGGTGGCG
Organism: uncultured Flavobacterium sp.; assembly: GCA_964610785.1. GTDB lineage: Bacteria > Bacteroidota > Bacteroidia > Flavobacteriales > Flavobacteriaceae > Flavobacterium. The sequence goes on from CAZSZH010000014.1 coordinate 49,502, forward strand.
ATGTGATGTTGTGGAATGATTATATTTTTATAGGAACCTATAAAGGATCGGATTATAAAGATTACATCACCGCACGAACCAATATGGAAGGAGTGCAATACATCAAAGACTTATTTCCCTATAAAATTGTGAAAGAATTTGATTTGGTGAAATCTAAAATCGAGGCGCGTGACAATGCGCTCCATCTGGATTGTTGTTTTCAACCCGTTGGCACTAACAAAGGAATCATTTACAAAAGTGGTTTTCGCGAAGAGGCCGATTATATGTATTTGGTGAAGTTGTTCGGAAAAGAAAATTTATTTCACATTACCCGTGATGAAATGTACCATATGAATTCGAATGTGTTTTCTATCGCACCCGATGTGGTGGTTTCAGAACGAAATTTCACCCGTTTGAATCATTGGCTACGCGAACAAGGATTTACGGTAGAAGAGATTCCGTATGCCGAAATTGCCAAACAAGAAGGACTTTTGCGATGTTCAACATTGCCTTTGATTAGAGATTAAAATTGTTTTCAGTTGTCGGTTATCAGTTCTTTGCTTTATAAAAAGTAGTTAAAATGAGTAGTTATCAGGATTTAGACATTTACAAAATTAGTTTGGATTTGTTTTATGAAATTCATGCTGGCTCCTTACTTTTACCTAAATATGAAATGTATGAGTTAGGCAGCCAGGTTAGACGGTCAGCAGATTCAGTAAATTCGAATATTGTTGAAGGCTATGGTCGAAATCGTTATAAAGCTGATTTTATTAGATTTTTAATTTTTTCCCACTCAAGTTGTTTAGAAACAAAAGGACATTTAATAAAAATTAATCATTTATACAAAGGTTTAATCCCTAATATAGAAAAGCATATAACGGACTATGATAATTTAGGAGCAAAAATATTTAATTTTATAAAATACGTTGAAAGTAATTGGAAAACTTAAAAACAACTATAACCAAACATTATTAACAGAAAACCGACAACTGACAACCAATAATAACCAAAATAAAATGAAACAAACTACCAATTCTATATTGATGATTCGTCCAGTGGCGTTTCGCATGAACGAACAAACTGCGGTGAATAATTATTACCAAAAAGTGCTTGATGGTTTAATACCAGAAACAGTAAATACCAAAGCGCAAGAAGAATTTGACGCCTTTGTTACTAAATTACGCATGGTTGGCGTTGATGTTACTGTGGTAGATGACACTTTAAATCCCGACACACCCGATAGTATTTTTCCGAATAATTGGATTTCGTTTCATGAAAATGGGGATGTGGTTTTGTATCCGATGTTTGCAGAAAATCGTCGTGCCGAAAGAAGAGAAGATATTCTAGATATTATAGAAGCTAAAGGATTCCAGATTAATGATGGTATTATGGATTATACTGAAGCGGAAGAAGATGGTTATTTTTTGGAAGGAACAGGAAGCATCGTTTTAGATCGTGAAAATGGTAAAGCCTATTGTGCGCTTTCGCCACGATCTGATGAAGAATTGTTCATCGAGTTTTGTGAAGATTTCGATTTAAATCCAATTATTTTTGAAGCGTTTCAAACGGTAAATGGAGCGCGAAAATTAATCTATCATACCAATGTAATGATGTGTATTGGCGATACTTTTGCGGTAATTTGTGCCGATTGTATTGATGACAAAAAGGAGCGTAAAATGGTTTTGGATAGTCTTCGTTCGGATGAAAAAGAAATCATTTTGATTACCGAAGAGCAAATGAACAATTTTGCTGGGAACATGTTAGAATTACAAGGTGCAGACGAACGACGCTATTTGGTGATGAGTTCGTCGGCGTATCATGCTTTAACCAAAAAGCAAATCGCTCAATTAGAAGAACACATTACTATTTTACATTCGAGTTTGGATACGATTGAAGCTTGTGGCGGCGGAAGTGCCCGTTGCATGATGGCGGAAGTTTTTCTGCCAAAAAATTAGTAGTTGATTGATAATTGAGAGCAATCGAAATATTCCTTTATAGAAAATTCCCAAGTTCCAATTTGACTAGATTTGGAATTTGGGAATTTTTATAAATTAGTAGTTCTAAAAATGAATTACGATTTCACTGCTTTATCCTTTTTAACTTTAGTTGTCAGATTTTTTTTGCCACCACCAGATTGTAAATCATCTAAAACATGCAATGCCTCTTCAATATAGATGTCTTTTGATAAACTTTCGTGCCAACGATCTCGTTTTTCTTTTAACGTAACGTCAGTTTTCATTTGATCTTCCTCATAAGGAAGCGATTTAAACCTCAAATTGTTGTTGTAATCGGCAATTGATTTATATTTTTTGCTAGTTGTTTCAAGTTGCTTTTGTTCTTGTTTGAACTTGTCAATTTGCAAACTATACACATTTTCTTTGTTTCTAGCTTCTCTCCATTTAGCATTTTCATCAATCAAACTTAACTGAGGATTATTCTCTAAACGTTTTTTACTATTGGCAAGTGCTATATTAAAGTTGGTTTGCTTGTCCCAAACTTTGTAATCAGCTGCGTCAATTTTGTCCCAAGGCATAGCGTTGTCTACATCACGTTCTCCCATTTTTAAATAGGCATAGCCATCGGGCATTACGATATCACTTTTTACTCCTTCCAATTGGGTAGAACCACCATTAATTCTGTAGAATTTTTGAGTAGTCGTTTTTAATGCTCCCAAATCACCAAGTTTATTTCCTCTTACAAATTGATTTAAATCAATTACATTTTGTACGGTTCCTTTGCCATACGTTTGTTTACTGCCAATGATTACCGCTCGTTTATAATCTTGCATTGCTGCGGCTAAAATTTCTGATGCCGAGGCTGAAAACTCGTTGGTCATGATTACCAATGGACCATCCCATTCTACTTTTGGGTCTTTATCATACAGTACTTCTTTTTTACCGGCGGCCGATTTAATCTGAACGATTGGACCTTGTTCGATAAATAACCCTCCAATGTCTACCACCGTTTTCAAAGAACCACCACCATTATCTCTAACATCCATAATAATTCCTTGAACGCCTTCTTTTTTCAAACGTTCTACCTCAATGGCAATGTCTTTTCCAGCATCGCGACTGTCTTTATTTTCAAAATCGATGTAGAATTTAGGTAAATAAATAACACCATATTTCAAACCATTTTTTTCGACAATACTAGATTTAGCGTATGTTTCTTCAATCTCAACTTGATCTCTAATAATCGAAATAACTTTGATGGAACCATCTGTCTTCTTAACGGTCAAACGAACTTCAGTTCCTTTAGGCCCTTTTATTTTTTTAACGACATCGTCCAAACGCATTCCTACAACATCAACAGGTTCATTATCTCCTTGAGCTACTTTTAAAACTACATCACCCGCTTCAAGTTCTTTCTCTCTCCAAGCAGGGCCTCCTGAAATTAATTCTGTAATTTCTGTTAAGTCATTTTTCTTTTGAAGTCGAGCGCCAATTCCTTCTAATTTTCCACTCATACTAACATCGAAACGCTCTTTTTCATCGGGAGCAAAATAAGAAGTATGTGGATCAAAACGAGATGCAATGGCATTTACATAAACCGAAAACCAATCTTCTCTATCCAGTTCTTTTTGAATGAAATTAAAATTATCATCAAGCGATTTCAAACTAGAGGCTCTCGTTTCTTTTTCTAATTGCGCATATGTTTTAGGTGATATCGTATCGTTTTTAGCTTGACTGGCTTTGAATTTTGCCTCCAATTCAGGAGTAAATTTGTCGCCCATTTTTAATTTATACTCATTCAGTTTTTCTTCTGGAGATTTCAGTTTGTTTTTTTGAAGATCTTCTTGCAATTTTTGTTTTTCAACTAAAGAAGCTAATGTAGAAAGTTTTACTTGTTTTCTCCAACGTTCTTTTAGTTCGTCAACTGTTTTACAATAAGGCGCTTTTTCATAGTTTGTGTTGATTTCTTCATTGATAGAATAATCAATGGGTTTATCCAAAGCTTGTTTATAATAGCTTCTACATTCCGTCATTCTTTGTACCATACGGTTGTAGGTCAGGTCAAAAAAGGTTAAGTCTTTGTCCTTAATTTCATCATCAATTAAAGTTTCATACTTTGAGAATTCATCCATATCCGATTGTAAAAAGAATCGTTTAGATGGATCTAATGCAGTGATGTAATCTTTATATACTCCTTTAGAAAATTTATCATCAATAGCCGCCGGATTGTAATGTCCTTTCTCAATTACATACGTAAGTAACTCTAACAAAAGTTTGTCTTTTTCTGGATCATTTTTGACTTTTTTATTAAAACTCCAAAGTCCAACAGAAAGAGCTAGTACAAGCAGTACAATTTTATAATGTCTTTTCATAAATAGGATTATTGTATTCATTAATTTTTGACTAAAATACATAAAAAACCATGCCGCAAAAGAGTTCGGGCGTATAATTTTTTGTTAAAAACATAACATTGCCTCAAAGTTAAATAATTTGTGGCGGAATGAGTATCAAAATAATTACTTTTGTTACACTAAAATAAAATTCAGATGTCAAGTACACCTTTAATTCTAGTTACCAATGACGATGGCATTACTGCTCCTGGAATTCGCGCTTTAATTGCTGTTATGAGCGAACTGGGCGAAGTAGTAGTAGTGGCTCCTGACAGTCCACAAAGCGCTATGGGACATGCTATCACCATCAATAATACGTTGCATTTGAATAAAGTTTCTACTGATAACGCTAGTGTAAAAGAATACAGTTGTTCGGGAACTCCAGTAGATTGTGTAAAAATGGCAGTGAATGAAGTATTGAAAAGGAAACCCGATTTATGTGTTTCGGGCGTAAATCATGGTTCTAATTCGTCTATTAATGTGATTTATTCTGGGACTATGAGCGCTGCCGTAGAAGCAGGAATTGAAGGAATACCCGCTATAGGATTTTCCTTATTGGATTATAATTGGGATGCCGATTTTGAACAAATTAAACCTTTTATAAAAACCATTGCAACACAAGTGTTAGTTCATGGATTGCCCGATGGAACTATTTTGAATGTTAACTTCCCGAAATTGAAAACCCATGAAATCAAAGGAATAAAAATTTGTCGTCAAGCCAAAGCGATGTGGCAAGAAAAATTTGATAAAAGGGTTACCCCGTTCGGAAAAGAATATTACTGGCTAACGGGAGAATTTATCAATCTAGACAAAGGCGAAGATACCGATGAATGGGCATTAGCACATCAATACATTTCTATTGTTCCTGTTCAGTTTGATTTAACAGCGCATCATGCTATTCAAACATTAAACACCTGGGAGTTTTAAGGGATGATGTATGATATGAGATGTTAGATATTTAGATGTTAGATTTCTAGATGTTAGATATTAAATTTTAGATATTAAATTTTTGGATATAATGAAAAAAACAGATTTACTAATTGGCTTTTTAATTGGAATTGTTGCAGATATTCTCGGGACTTATGTAATTCTCATTTCTTTAACAAAATACAATTCTCTGAATGATTTTCAACTGATAAGACAAGAAGGACTCATAGGAAAAGTCATGACGCTTGGTGCGATTGTCAATATAGCCGTTTTTTTTCTTTTGCTTCATTATAAAAAGGAATTAATGGCGCGAGGAATTGTTTTGGCAACTATTGTATTGGCGCTTCTTACATTGATTTTATAATTATGAAATATTACATTATAGCTGGA
>CAZSZH010000015.1:0-54281 GCA_964610785.1 uncultured Flavobacterium sp.
AATGTAAGCTTCAATATAATCGGGATATTTCTCTGTAACCTTTTCCAATATTTGAATTGATTTCACAAACAGCTTTCTTTTTTCAATAGAATCAGTAGTTATTTTTGCCTTTTGATAAAAAATAGCAGCATAATTATTTTGCACACGAAGGCTTTTAGAACTTTCCATATAATCATGGGTGAACAACGTATCATTATCTACCCAATCCTTATTTCTAGTAATTGTTTTAAAACTATATAATCCTAAAATTGGAGCTAATAGCACTAATAAAATAAAAGGTTTAGCACTTATTTTTTTTCCTATTTCAGAAAACAAAAACACTAAAGCTATAGCAAATCCTAAAGAGGGCGTAAATGCAAATCGTTCTGCAAATGTGGCTCCAATAGCAATAAATAAATTGCAGGTAAGCGTAAACATTAGAAACAAAAACAAGAGTCCAAAGGCGATTCTAGTTTTTCTAAAGATACCTTTAAAAATTAAAACTATCAAGGAAATTAGTGTCAAAAGACTAACCCAAACTTCCATGGATGAAAAGCTTTTTTTGCTGATATAGTTAATTGAATAATCATACATCAATGGATGAGGAATGCAGATCTTATAAAGATACAATCCTACAATATAAATTCGAGTTGCCAAATTTTCAGACAGATTAGTAATACCCACAAGCATATCATCCAATTCAGACATTTTGGGCATCAAATTCATTCCAAGAACACTATGTTGCATTACTAAATAGAGAACTGCAGGAATCAAAAACAGTTTACTGTCTAAAATATAAGATCCTTTAAAAGTCTTATCTTCACTCAAATAAAAAGTGATAAAAGGAAATATACCAATAAATAAGATAGCACTTTCTTTGGATAAAACCGCCATGAAATAAATAATAATACTTGCATACAGCCATTTGACATGCTTCGATTCTTTGAATTTTATAAAAATAATAAGTGCCAAAATTCCAAAGAGATACGCTAAGATCTCATCTCTTGATTTAATATTGGCTACTACTTCAGTATGGATAGGATGTGCTGCAAAAACCAAAGAAATAGCTAAAGCGAGTAATTGATTTTTAAACAACTTTATAGCGAGAACAAAAGTCAAAAACAATGCTAAACTATAATATAAAATATTCATCAAATGCAATTTGGATGTAATAGTTGCTTTATCACCATTATCAAACAAGGAATAATCAATTGCAAAACTAACCCCAGTCATCGGTCTATAAGGCTTAATATTACCTGCTTCAGGAAGCGTCTTTTCAGAAAACAAAGACGGAATACCTTTAATACCTTCTGTAATATTTTTATCCTGGAAAATCATATTATCATCCAATACAAATCCGTGGTGCAATGTATTGATATAAAGCGCCATCGCAAATAATAAGGGTAGCAAACCCCACTTATATTTTTGAAAGAATGACATCTTTACAATTTCACTATCTTGATTTTGAATAGGCGCTGTTTTCATTTTCCATTTTTAATGGTAACAAATATAATAAAGTAATGCAATTATGTAAAACTATCCGTATTGCAATAAAAAACTCGCTTATTGCTAAACGAGTTTTTTTATTCTCTATCTATTCTCTATTGTCTTTCCGGAATATTCTCCAAAATTTCAATCACAAATTTCCAGAATTTTTGTGACGAAGAAATGCTCGCTCTTTCATCTGGACTGTGGGCTCCGTGAATCGTTGGTCCAAAAGAAATCATGTCCATTCCAGGATAATTGGTTCCTAAAATACCGCATTCTAAACCAGCGTGACAAGCGGCTACATTGGGTTTAGCGCCGTTTTGTTTTTCGTATATTTTTACCAATAAATCTAATATTTCAGAATTCACATTGGGTGTCCAACCGGGATAACTTCCTGAAAATTCAACTTCACAACCAAACAATTCGTAAGCCGAACGCAAGGCATTAGCTAAATCAAATTTAGAACTTTCCACTGAAGAACGTGTCAAATTTTGAATCGTAATTTCACCCTCTTTCACAATCACACGCGCAATATTGTTAGAGGTTTCTACCAATCTGGGAATATCGGCACTCATACGGTAAACGCCATTATGCGCTGCGTAAATTCCGCGAAGCAAACCCTCTTGAACTCCCAAATCCATTACTTTACTGGGCAAATCTGACTTTTCAATTTCGATGGTCAAATTAGGTTCCATCGTTTTAAATTCGGCTTTAATATCACTAATAATTTCTTGCATATCAAAAGAAAAAGCTTCATTATACATCGCAGCAACAATCACTTTAGCGATGCTTTCACGAGGTATGGCATTTCGCAAACTTCCACCTGAAATTTCGGCAATTTGAAGTCCAAAATTCTCAAATCCGTCAAACAATAAACGGTTCATAATCTTGTTGGCATTACCCAAACCTTTATGAATATCCATTCCCGAATGACCGCCATTCAGTCCTTTTACAGTAATGGTATATCCTACAGAACCCTCTGGTGTTTCTTCTTCATTATAATTTCTATTAGCGGTAACATCAATTCCTCCAGCGCAACCAATTCCGATTTCGTCGTCTTCTTCAGTATCCATATTCAACAGGATTTCTCCTTTTAAAATGCCGCCTTTTAAGTTCAAAGCACCCGTCATACCCGTTTCTTCATCGATGGTAAAAAGAGCATCAATAGCAGGATGAGCGATATCTTTACTCTCTAAAATTGCCATAATCATGGCTACTCCAAGTCCGTTATCAGCACCAAGTGTAGTTCCGCGAGCACGAACCCAATCACCATCAACATACATTTCAATTCCTTGGGTTTCAAAATCAAACTCAGTATTATTATTTTTTTGACAAACCATATCCAAATGTCCTTGCAATACAATTGGTTTGCGGGTTTCCATTCCAGCGGTTGCGGGTTTTCTGATAATTACATTTCGTATTTCATCTTCAAAAGTTTCTAATCCTAAGCTATTTCCGAAGTTTTTCATAAATTCTATTACTCGGTCTTCCTTTTTAGAAGGACGTGGCACCGCATTTAAATCGGCAAATTTGTTCCAAAGTGCTTTTGGCTCTAGGTTTCTAATTTCTTGGCTCATTCTATAGTCGTTTGTTTATTTTAAAACACAAAGTTACAAAGTTTAATTGCTTTACGAATTGATTTGTGATTATATTTACCTTTCAAATTAGTACCGTGAAAAGCAAGTATTTTCTTCCCATATTTCTAATTGTTCAGATTGTATTTCTGAAAGCACTCACTTATTTTCCTGAGGTAGTTGAACGATTGTACAGCAACGGATTGTATGTTACAATTTCTAAAATATCGCGAAAAGCGTTTGGTAAAATTCCTTTTTCAATAGGCGATATTGTTTACGGAATCTTGGTTATTTCTATTGTAGTTCAAATTTGGAAGAATAGAAAAACATGGAAATTGCATTGGAAAGATAATCTACTAAAAGTAACTAGTTTTATTGCTGTGGCGTATTTTTTATTTCATTTGCTTTGGGCATTTAATTATTATCGAGTTCCTTTATTTGAAAAAATGAACATCGAAAGAGACTATTCTGATAGTGATTTAATGGCTTTTACTGAAAAATTGATTGTAAAAACCAACACCATTCAATTGCAAATTACTAAAGATAAAAAACTAAAAGTAACCAATCCGTATGACCAAGATAGTATTTTCAATATGTCGCAAAACGGATATAATAATCTTGCCAAAAAATATCCTTTTTTCAACTATGAAATTCCGAGTAAAAAGAAATCGCTACTGAGTTTACCATTGACTTATATGGGATTTGCTGGCTATTTGAACCCGTTTACCAATGAAGCGCAAGTGAATTACAAATTACCTATGGTAAGTTTTCCAAATGTAATTTGCCACGAAATGGCGCATCAAATTGGTTACGCAAGTGAGAGTGAATGCAATTTTATTGGATTTTTAGCAGGAATAAAAAATGACAATTTATATTTTCAATATTCGGCTTACAGCAATGCATTGCATTATTGTTTGGTTAATATTGCGATAAAAAATGAAGCACAATTTGACCTTTTGAAAACAAAAGTAAATCCAGGAATTCTGGCTAATTATAAAGAAAATGAATTGTTTTGGAAGCAATATTATACCTTTATTGATATCGGATTTCATGCTTTTTACGATCAATTTCTAAAAATGAATCAACAAAAAGACGGCATCGACAGTTACAGTAAATTTGTGAATTTAATGGTGAATTATTATAAAGAAAAAGAGCTTTAATAAAGCTTATTTGTAACAAAAATTAGTAATCATTTACTAACTTAAATATGAGTGAGAGTTTAGAACAATCTTTTGTGAAACAACTTAAGGATAATCAAAATATTATCCATAAAATTTGCCGCTTGTATACTAGAGGTGAAGATGCTCATAAAGATTTATTTCAAGAAATTACTATTCAGTTATGGAAAGCATTTCCGAAGTTTAGAGGGGAATCTAAATTTTCAACTTGGGCATATAGAGTAGCTTTGAATACTGCCATTACTTTATATCGAAAGAGTACACGAAGTATTTCTACAGTGGAATATGAAAGTAGAAGTTTCTTCATTAGCCAAGAAGATTATAATTCGGAAGAAGAAGAACAATTGAAGTTGATGTATCAAGCAGTGCATCAATTGAATGATATTGAAAAAGCATTAATTTTTATGTATTTGGAAGATAAAGATTATACTGAAATTGCAGAAACTCTCGGTATTAGTGAAGTTAATGCACGAGTAAAAATGAACAGAATTAAAGGTAAATTAAAAAAAATATTAAATCCGTAAAATCATGATGGAAGAATTGGATTTATTAAAAAAAGACTGGAAGAAGAATGAAAGTTCTTTTGAGCAGGTATCGGAAGTAGCTATATATAAAATGATTCATCAGAAATCATCTTCAATTGTGAAGTGGATTTTGATTATAAGTATTTTGGAAGTGTTGCTTTGGACAGGAATAAGTTTTTTTTATAATTCAGATGACTATTTGAAGAAAATGCACAGTGAATACTTAATTGATTACTTTAAATATATAACCGCCTTTAATTATTTTGTAATTGCCGTTTTCATTTATAAGTTTTATAGAAACTATAAAGCGATTTCGACAATTACGGCAACAAAGAAGTTAATGAGTGATATTATGAAAACCCGAAAAACGGTTCAATATTATGTTTGGTATAATTTAGGAATGATAGTTATTAGCATGATTATTGGATTTACATTGGTTTTTACAGTAGATCCTAAAATGCATCAACTTGCATCAAAAAACAATGCTCTTTTACTTATGATTTTGTTTTGTACAATTTGCATTCTTATTATTGTTGGTGTATTTTGGTTATTCTACAGATTAGTATATGGAATTTTGCTCCAGAAATTATATAAAAACTTTAATGAATTAAAAAAAATAGATTCATAAATAAAGTAAAAGTTTCGAATTATCGGGACTTTTACTTTTTTAATATTCCCACTTACGTAGGCGATTTAATTTTTCTTGCTCTTCTATTTCTTCTGCTGGAATTACTTTAAGAAATGATGGATGTTGTTCTATAGCATACTCCACTTTTTCAACAATTTCTTCAATGGTATCATTTTCATAATCAATTTCTAAAGGTTCTTTGATAATGAAAGATTGCAAAATATTTTTTTTCTTCATTCGCAATCCTTTTTTATCAAAAGAACGACGGAAACCATCAATTACAATAGGAACTACAATAGGTTTATGTTGCTTAATTATGTGAGCAGTTCCTTTACGGACGGGTTTAAATGATTTAGTTGTCCCTTGCGGAAAAGTAATCACCCAACCATCTTCAAGAGCAATTTTTATATTTTCAGTATCATTCGGATTTACTTCGCGTTTTTCGGTAACATCCTTACCACCAGAACGCCAAGTTCTTTCAACGGTTATTGCGCCAACATAAGCTAATATTCTAGGAAGTAAACCCGCTTTCATGGTTTCACTAGCAGCGACATAATACACATTCATCTTGGGTTGCCACAAATAACCAACATTTTTAATGTTATTTTCCCTTCCTGAAAGGCTAGCGTTAAATACATGAAACATCGCGACTACATCGGCAAAATAGGTTTGATGATTGGAAATAAATAGTACATTTTTGTCAGGCAAATTTCTAATTATTTCAGATCCTTCAATATGTAAATCATTAAAACCTCTGTAACGTCTATGTGTGATTATTCCAAAAATTCGGATGAGCCATTTTTTAATAAAAAGTATGTGTCCAAAAGGATTTCGTTTAAATAATCCCATGATAATTATACTAATTTGGATGGCAAACATACAAAATTTTAATGTTACAAAATCATCTTTAAACTATCTTTTAGTTCACTCAACATCATTGCAGTTGCTCCCCAAACAAGGTGCTCTCCAATTTCAAATACGGGTACTTCTATTGATTTAGCATACGAAGTTTCTAGTGATTTTGTAGTGATTATAGAATCGTCTAGTAATAACGACAATGGCAGTTCGATAATACCGGCCACTTCTTCTGTCTGAAGAGTAAATTCTAATTCAGAAGATGAAATTCCTAAAAAAGGATATACCAGAAAATTACTAGGTGGAATATAAACCGAAGAAAAATCTTTAATAACTGAAATCAAATCAGGAGGAATGCCAATTTCTTCATAAGTTTCTCTTAACGCCGTTTCTTTTAAATTAACATCAACAACTTCAACTTTACCTCCAGGAAAAGCAATTTGGGAGGAATGAATACCTGGATAAGAATTTCGCACAATCAATGCTAAATGAGCTATGCTCTCTTTAGGATATATTAGCATCATCACAGCAGCTTCTCTAGCATTCGTAAAATTATCAATACCATCTTTTATCATTTGTATCCGCTCTATTGGAGCCATTTTTACATGTGCTGATATAGCTGGTAAATCAATACTTTCTATAGCTTGAACTGCTTTATAAAAGTCAGTAAAATTCATAACTTATGCTTTAATTATTTATAAATTTACCAAAAAAATTTGAAACCAAAAAAAAGTATTATTAAATGTACAGTAAAGAAGAAAGTTTAAAAATAAAAAAAGAATTTTGGGTAGAATTTGCCAATTTATATCCTAGAAAATGGATATTATATGATACGAAAATTAAAGATGTTACTTTTAAGTTTTACGTAGATAATAAAAAAGCACAGGTTTTATTAGATATTGAACCTAGAGAAGAGGAAAAACGAAAAATTTATTTTGAAAAAATAGAATCGTTAAAAACTATTTTAATCGAAGAGTATTTACCTGAAGCTATTTTAGAGAGAAACCACTATTTGGAAAGCGGTAAGGTAATAAGTAGAATTTGGGTTGAAAAACTACATGTAAGTTTGAACAAAAGAACAACTTGGAATGATATTTTTGATTTTTTTAATGAATCGATGTCAAAATTTGAAGTCTTTTTTTACGAATATGAAGACTATATAAAAGATTTAGAAATCAATATTTAAAAATAATTTTGTCTCAAAAAAAAACGCCCAATTTCTTGGGCGTTTTAAAACAAGAAATAAATTTCTTATTATTTTTTAGCTTCTGCTTTTTTAGCTTCTGCTTTTTTTGGTTCAGCTTTTTTGTCTGCTTTTTTAGCATCAGCTTTTTTCTCCATTTTAGCATCAGCTTTTTTAGCTTCTGGCTTTTGTTGAGCATTAACTGTTCCTGCAACTAAAAATGCAGCGATAGCCATCATTGAAATTACTTTTTTCATTTTGGTTTTAATTTAAATTAATTAATAATTGGTTAAAATTCTTCAACAAATCTAATAAAATTTATTTTAATAAAAAAAATAACCAGGCACAATTAACAGATGAATACAAAAAAAATAACAAATTTTTATGAAATATACAGTTTAAGACTTCTTAAAACACATACCTTTGGAACAGTAATCAATTGAAGATTAATTAAATTATGAATTTATAGATTTGAATAGCAATGAACAAAAAAAATCTTGTCTTATTGTTAATACTTATCAGGATGACAATTTATATACCGTTTTAGTAAAAATATTTAAGAATTGTAGTTCAAACATTTTAATCATGTTAATGTTTCCTTAAATTAATATAAAGTCTAAAAATTTGTATTGTTTTTTTGATAATTTAGTGAAATTAACGTTTAATTTAATAAAACATGAAAAAATTAATTTTAGGAATGATGTTTTTTGCAGGTATTGCATCGGCTACAGCTCAAACAAAAGAAAATGCAGCCAGCCCTGCTAGAACAAAAATTGATAAAGAGGAAATTGCAAAAAAATCAAAAATTGATAAAGAAGAAGCATCTAAAAAAGCAGCGGAAATAGCCAAAACAAAAGCTGAAAAACAAGAAACATTAGCAAAATTTAATGCTGAAAGAATGGAAAAAGCTCAAAAAGAAAAAGCTGAAAGAATGGAAAAAGCCCGAAAAGATAAAGAAGATAAAATAGCTAAAGCTAAAGAAAATGCTGCAACGAGAGTTAATCGAGCGGCTACTAAAAATGAAAACGCACCGGTAAAAGTGAATTAAGTAAGCAACTAATAAGCTACGAAATCTGCTGGATAAGCATCTCAAAAGTTAAAAAAACACAAAGTAAACTGTTACAAAATTTTTAGTAAAAGCCTCCTAAACTATAGTTCTTTTGGAGGCTTTTTTTATTGTTCTATTGATCCTTTAAACCTTATCAAAGATTTTGAGTCAAATAAATATTATTCATTTCAAAAGCATCATGAACAAAAGCAATCTTTGGTCGTTACGTTTAGGTTTTTCAAGCAGGCAAGCAGCTCAAATTGAAAGTATAGGAATAGAAAGATTCTTAAAACAATCTTTTACTTCAAACTTTGATAAACATCTTCCTCAATTCCTCGAAGATGACCCAAAGACTTTAGCAGAATTAAAAGAATTTAGAAATAAAATTAAAGAAACTACTTCAGAAGAAGGAAAAAAAGTTCTAAAACAACAACTCCGAAATTCTAGTGAACTTAAATCTTGGTGGATTGACAAAATGAGAACCGATGCATTTCCATTGCGAGAAAAAATGGTTTGCTTTTGGCACAATCATTTTGTTTCGACTTCTCAAAAAGTAAAAGTCAACTATTGGATTTACCAACATAATATGATTTTGCGTGAAAATGCTTTTGGAAATTTTAAAGATTTAACCAAGAAAATTATCAAGTCTAATGCAATGATTCGATATTTAGATAATATTGATAATAAAAAGGGCAATTATAACGAGAATTTAAGTCGAGAATTATTGGAATTATTTACGCTCGGTATCGGAAATTACACTGAAAGTGATATTAAAAATGGTGCACGCGCCTTGGCGGGATTAAGTTATGGAGAAGATGAAGCAGTATATAGAAGATTCATCGAGGATAATAGCGATAAAGCCTATTTTGGAAAAACCGGAAATTGGAAAGTTGATGATTTGGTTGACATTCTATTTGAACAAAAAAATATTCCTTATTTAATAACCAAAAAAATACTGAAATGGTTTGTATATGATAATCCATCTGAAACTATTGTAACTTATTATGGAGATTATTTCAGAAAAGTCAATTTTGAAATACAACCATTATTGACTAAAATCTTCGTTGAAGAATATGCAAAAAACAATTCAGGAAGCAAAATTAAAGACCCGTTAGTTTATATCTTACAATTGATTGATGAATTACAAATTAAAGATACAGAAAGCAAAATGATTGCTTTTTTCTTGAAACAACAAGGAATGGAACTCTTTAATCAAGTAAATGTAAAAGGTTGGGATGGCGGAAACTCATGGCTGACTTCGCAAATTTACTTGCAACGCAACAATACGGTTGATATGCTTTGCAGTGGAAAAATATTAAACCGAAAAGAATTTAATAAGATTCCCGAAGAAGGAGAACAACCTAAAATTTCTTTTGAAAAAGTAAATGTTTCGGTGCCTTTTGACACGAACGCAAACAATAAAAAAATAATTGACGATTTATGCAACAGATTATTATATCAAGTAGATAATGACATTCAAAAAGATATGGAAAATCTACTGAAATATGATTTTGATCCCAAAGAACAACATGCGAATAATGCTGTCTTAAGACTTTTCAATTATATTACCAAAACTCCCGAATACCAAATACTTTAAGAATTATGAACAGAAGAAATTTTCTATCACTAACAGGAACCTTTACCGGAGGAGTACTTTTGCTGCCTGAATTTCTACATGCCTTTGGTTCACAAAGCAGTTTGGTTATTGGTGAACAATGTTTGGTATTCATTCAACTGAATGGTGGAAACGATGGTTTAAACACTTTTATTCCTTTTGAAAATCCGTTATATTATGATTTACGAACCAAAATAGCAATCAATAAAGATGCTATAATTGGAAAAAATAAAGGCATGGCATTTCATCCATCACTAAAAGACTTTGCGCAAATGCAACAAAATGGCGATTTGACTATTATACAAAATGTAGGTTATCCAGAACCTAATCGCTCTCATTTTCGCAGTCAAGAAATATGGCAAACGGCAACCGATTCTAATAAATATACCAACGAAGGGTGGTTAGGTCGGTACTTAGATTTACAATGCAAAGAACATCAACCTACCGCTGGAATAAATATTGATTCTATCGATAATTTAGCTTTAAAAGGTGTTGAACCTAATACTATTACAGTAAAAAATCCTAATCAATTTAAGGTAAGAACGGAAAAAGACGACACCGTAAAATTGTCGGATAATCCTCAATTGGATTTTGTTAGAAAAATTGCAAATTCTGTTACAGAAGGCTCTGATGAAATTCAAAAAGCTATCGCAAAATCAACCACCGACAACAGTTATCCTAAAACAGGATTATCTAAAAATTTAGAATGGATTGCGCGCTTGATAAAAGGAAATCTAAACTCAAAAGTATACTACACTTCTTTAGGTGGTTTTGACACTCATGATAATCAATTATCGATTCAAGAAAAAAAACTAACCGAATTAAACGATGCTATTTTCAGTTTTTATCAAGATTTAAAAAAGGCACAATTATTACAAAATGTAACGATTGTGGTTTTCTCTGAATTTGGAAGAAGAGTAAAAGACAATGGAAACGGAACCGATCATGGAACAGCTGCACCTATGTTTATTATTGGTGGAAATAACAAAGGAACTATTATTGGCAATAATCCAAACTTATCCGATTTAGATAATGGTGATTTAAAATATGAAATCGATTTTAGAAGTGTCTATGCCACTTTATTACAACAAAAAATGAATTTTGATTACGCTAAAATCGGAATAAATAACACTACAGTTAAAGGTATTTTCTAAAAAACTCGAAACCCATAACTCAAAACTCAAAACTTCCAACTATCTTTGTCGGCTTTTTAAAAATTAAGAAATGTCGAAAAACAGCATATTAAAGGGAGTTTTTTTAGTTGGACTTGGCGCCACCAGTTATGGCATGTTAGCCACATTTGTAAAACTTGCCTACCAAGAACATTTTACTACGGCAGAAGTTACTTCTTCTCAATTTATCTATGGAATTCTTGGCGTATTAGTTATTAATATGTTTCAAAAAGCTAAATCCAAACAAGCTATTGAAAAAGCTACTACAAGGAATATTTTTCAGCTAATGATCGCTGGAAGTTCTTTGGGCATGACCAGTGTTTTTTATTATTTATGTGTAAAATATATTGATGTTTCTATTGCTATTGTCCTTTTGATGCAAACCGTTTGGATGGGCGTTCTGTTGGAATGGTTTTTAGAGAAAAGAGCCCCTTCGCTACAGAAAATTATTGCTGTTTTTATTGTGTTACTAGGAACTATTTTGGCAACAAATATTTTAAACAATACCAAACCAATTGATTGGAGAGGAATCATTTGGGGATTATTAGCCGCTTCCTCATTCACAACTACCATGTTTACTGCCAATAGCGTGGCGCGAGGAATCTCATCGGCACAACGAAGTTTATACATGCTTTTGGGTGGCGCTGTCATTGTTTTTGGCTTTGCTCTAATTACACAAACAACTCCCTTCAATTATGCGATTTTCTTAAAATGGGGAATTTTTCTTGCCCTTTTCGGAACTATTATTCCGCCAATGCTTATGAATGCTGGATTTCCTACAACAGGTATTGGATTGGGAAGTATTGTTTCAGCATTGGAATTACCCGTTTCTGTATTGATGGCATTTTTTATTCTTAACGAAAAAGTAAATACCATTCAATGGATTGGTATTGTATTAATTATAGCAGCAATTATTGTGATGAATAGTACCATCCCATTGGTGCGAAAAAGATAATGTTTTTATTTGATCATAATTATTAATTGATTTGGAAACCTCAAGAATAGTAATAGAATTCCTACTACTTTTTTATTTGGAAAATTAATTATTTTTGAAACATGAAATCCCTATTTCCCGCCGATAAAATTATCTTTGATTTACCCAATGCTTCCATAGAATATTTTCCTAATTTCTTTGATGAAGAAAAATGTACATTATTATTCGAGAAATTGCTTTCGGAAATTCCGTGGCAACAAGACACCATAAGAGTATTTGGTAAAAACCATCCGCAACCCAGACTAACGGCTCTTTTTGGGAATGAAGGAAAGCCCTACTCCTATTCCAATATTGTAATGCAACCTCATCCATGGAATCCGCTTATGATGTTTATCAAAAATGAAATCGAAACCGTTTGTCATGAAAATTTCACCACTGTTTTACTGAATTTATATCGTGATGGCAAAGACAGTAACGGTTGGCATGCCGATAATGAAAAAGAATTGGGTAGAAATCCAGTAATAGCTTCAGTAAGTTTTGGAGCTGAACGTTATTTTCATCTTCAACATAATTCTATTGCCAGCGAAAAGCATAAAATCTATATGGAAAATGGCAGTTTGTTACTAATGAAAGGCGAAACGCAACATTTTTGGAAGCATCAAATTCCCAAAACGGCAAAGCCAATCGGGCCAAGAATCAACCTAACGTTTAGAATTTTAAAATAATTTTACAAAAATTTACATCCATTTTAAAAAGTAATTATTTTTTTTGCTAATATTGGTATATAAATTGATTGACAACAAGAATTAACATTAATGTGCTTTTCGACTAATGAAAAAAAGTAAGAGAGTAGAACTAGACAACGAACAAATTGAACGCGTTGTTAGTATGGCTCAAGAGGAACGAAAACCTTTTGAAGTATTAAAAGCAGAATTTGGCATCACCGAAAATGAAGTAACCGAATTAATGCGTAAACGTTTATCTAAAGACAATTTTGAGCTTTGGAAAAAGAAAGTCACAGCCAGTAAACCAAAGCCAAAACCAATGATTGATGATGACTTTGACGATTTAGACGGTAAATATTATATGAAAAATAAATTGGATTAAAGCACAATAAATAATTATAGAAGCGATGAGAAATCATCGCTTTTTTATTAAAACGCCTACCTTAGCAAAAAATAAATTCACCAATGAAAAAAGTCTATTTACTCATAGTACTAGTCACATGCTTAACGTCGTTCTGTCAAGAAAAAAAAGTTGCCAATCAAGAAATTGAGGTTAATCCTTTAATTAAAGGAACCCTGTTTTTACCTGAACAGGTAACTTCAACAAAAAAATTGGTTATCCTAATAGCCGGTTCGGGTCCCACCAATAGAAATGGAAATCAAATGGGAACACAAAACAACTCCCTAAAATTTTTAGCCGAAGGATTAGCTCAAAATGGGATTGCCGTATTTAGTTATGACAAAAGAATTTTTGCTCAAATGATTAGTAAAACAATGGATGAAAAAACGCTATCCTTTGAAGATTTCATTACTGATGCTAAAGATGTTGTCACCTATTTTAAATCACAAAACAAATATGCTAAAATTATCATTGCTGGTCATAGCGAAGGTTCTTTAATTGGTATGGTAGCAGCCAAAGAAAACGTTAATGGATTTGTATCACTTGCAGGAGCAGGTCGCTCTGCAGACGAAATTTTATCAGAACAAATTGCGAAAAACTACCCCACTATTAAAGAAATCGCTGCTAAAGATTTGGCGTTACTAAAAGAAGGAAAAACTTTTGAAAATAAAAACCCGATATTGGCTTCATTATTCAGAGAAAGTGTGCAGCCTTATATGATTTCGTGGATGAAATACAATCCTCAAAATGAAATCAAAAAATTACAAATTCCGATTTTGATTATTAATGGAACGAAAGACATTCAAGTACCACCAAGTGATGCCGAATTGTTGCACAAAGCCAATCCAAAATCGACGCTTACAATTATTGACAATATGAATCATATTTTTAAAGAGATTACAGTGGATGAAGATAATATTAAATCATATTCAGATCCTAAATTGCCCGTTATCCCCGAATTAATTCAGCAAGTAACTACTTTTATAAATTCAATTTAACATGTAACAAATTTTATTTAAAAACTACTAATTGTTTCAAAACATTAATCATGAAAAAAATAATTTTAAGTCTAGCTTTTGCCACGCTATTTTTTAGTACTACTACGCAAGCCATAGCGCAATCGACAAAGAAATCGCCAGAAGTCGGGGTTACCATCGACCTAAACAATGTCAAAGATGATAAACTTATGGTAACTATCCTTGCACCAGAAATTACAAGTGATGAAATCGTATACCACCTACCAAAAATTGTTCCTGGAACCTACTCTGTTGACGATTACGGAAAATTTATTGACGATTTGAAAGCCTATGATGCCAAAGGTCATTCATTGGAGGTTTCTAAATTAGATACTGATTCTTGGAGCATTAAATCGGCTAAAAAACTTTCTAAAATCACCTATTTAGTTAACGATACATTTGATATTGAAAGCGGCGGTGGTTTTGGTAGTGGCGTCTTTTCGCCTGCTGGAACCAACATTCTTGCCGGAAAAAATTTCATGATAAATAATCACGGATTTGTAGGTTATTTCGAAAATAAAAAAGACCTTACATATCATGTAACTGTACTTCATCCGGATACACTTTTTGGGGCAACTTCATTAGTTGATACGGATAGTAGTAACGTTTCGGACACTTTCATTGTTTCGAGATATAATGACTTGGTTGACAATCCAATTATGTATTCTAAAGACGATTATACAACATTTACCGTTGATGGAATGGAAATCTTATTCAGTGTTTATTCTCCAAACGGAAAGCATAATGCTAAAGAACTTTCTCCGGATTTAGAAAAATGTATGCGTGCTCAAAAAAAGTTTTTGGGAAGTATCAATACCAATAAAAGATACACCGTTTTACTGTATTTATCCGACATGGAAATTAAAGATGCTCAAGGTTTTGGAGCTTTAGAACACAATAGTTCCACAACGGTAGTTTTTCCTGAAATGATGCCAACCGCTTCATTAGGAAAAGAATTAATTGATGTGGTATCGCATGAGTTTTTTCATATTGTAACGCCTCTTGGAGTACATGCTAACGAAATTCATTATTTTGATTTCAATACGCCAAAAATGTCTCAACACCTGTGGATGTATGAAGGTGTAACAGAATATTTTGCAAATTTATTTCAAGTAAATCAAGGATTAATTACGGAAGATGCTTTTTACAAACGAATGGTTAGCAAAATTAATAATGCCAAACGATTGAATGATACGATGCCCTTTACAACAATGAGCGAAAATGTTTTGGTGGAACCTTACAAAGCGCAATATCTGAATGTTTATGAAAAAGGAGCGTTAATTGGAATGTGTATTGACATCATCATTAGAGAAAAAAGCAATGGTCAAAAAGGAATTTTGGATTTAATGCGACAATTAACTGCTGTTTATGGTCCTAAAAAACCATTTAACGACAATGAACTTTTTGCTAAAATCACCGAATTGACGTATCCAGAAGTAGGCACGTTTTTAACGACATACGTATCGGGAACCACGCCAATTCCTTATGATACCTATTTTGCCAAAATGGGCGTTGCGAAAGCTAAAACCAAGAAAGCAACAAATCCATTTATGAATAATTATGCCGTTGGAATTACGGCAAACTCTGCTACTAAAGAATTAAAAATTAAGAATGACGTGGCATTAAGTCCATTTTTAACAGGAATGGGACTAAAAGGTGGCGATATTATTGTTACTATTAATGAAAAACCTTTTACAATTGACACCATGTCTGAAGGAATGACTGCTGCCCAAAACTGGAAAGAAGGCGATGCGGTAACGATGAAAATAAAGCGAGACGGAATAGAAAAAACCCTTACTGGAAAGGCTACCTACACTTATGAAGAAAGTGAAGGCTATAAACTTGTAGATACTACCAAAGAAGCTTTAAAAAATTCTTGGCTTAAGGGATAACTTTTAATTCTTGACTTTTTTTAAATCCTCAATTTATACTGTAAATTGAGGATTTTTTTATTATTTTGCCGAAAATAAAAAATCATGCAAAAAATAGTAATAATCCTATTATCAGTAATATTATTAGCCTCTTGTACCGAGAAAAAATCAAACAAAAACCTTCATATTACGGGATATATTAAAGGTTTCAAAAAAGGAACACTATATATTCAGCGTATTAAAGATACTACTTTAGTTGTTATTGATAGTATTAAAATAGATGGTGATTCTCATTTTAAAAGTGAGATTAATATTGATTCTCCCGAAATGTTTTATCTATTTATTAATCGGGGAGTTACCAATTCGGTAGATAATAATCTTCCTTTTTTTGCAGAACCTGGCTCTATTAATATAGAATCTTCTTTAGATTTTTTTACTGCCGATGCCAAAATTACAGGCTCTAAAAATCAAGAACTATATGATGAATACAAAAAAGTAGCCTCAAGATATGTTGATCAAAATCTAGATTTAATCAAAAAAAGATTTGATGCCTTTAAATCAAAAAACACTCAAAATTTAGCGAAACTGCAACAAGAGCAAGACGATGTAATTAAAAGAAAATACTTATATACAACCAACTTTGCTGTAAATCATGCCGATTATGATGTAGCTCCTTATGTGGCCGTTGCCGAAATTTCGGATATTAATTTAAAATATTTGGATACCATTCAAAAATCTATGACTCCAAAAATTGCCAAATCACTCTATGGCAAAAAACTCAACGAATTGATTGTAGAAAGAAAAAAAATGGAAGGGAAAAAGTAGCTACTAATCTAACGAAATATAATGAAATTGGAACTATTAATAGTTTAAGGAATTGGAAATAATGTAGGTTTTATACTGATTTGGGATACCTATAAAATAAGAGCAAATCCACAATTACACATTACTTCTTTTGCCTGAATATTGTATGATTAAAACAAATATAAAAGCCCTTTAATCCTCCTTGATAAATAATACACTAGTCTATATTTACCTCCTCCTACAATAAAAAAAAACCTCAACTGGTTAATACCTTTTTGAGGGTTCTTCATTTCAAAAATAATTTGCGTTTAGTCATTCATAGAAATCAAAAACTCTTCATTATTTCTTGTTTTCTTAATTTTATCATTGATGGTATCCATCGCTTCTACCGGATTCATATCAGCAAGGAACTTACGAAGAATCCACATGCGTTTTAGGGTATTTTCGTCTAATAACAAGTCATCGCGGCGGGTACTCGAAGAAGTTAAATCAATAGCAGGAAAAATTCTACGATTCGCAATTTTTCGATCCAATTGCAATTCCATATTTCCTGTTCCTTTGAACTCTTCAAAAATTACCTCATCCATTTTAGAACCGGTCTCTGTCAATGCAGTAGCAATGATACTTAATGAACCTCCATTTTCTACATTACGAGCCGCACCAAAGAAACGTTTTGGCTTTTGTAACGCATTTGCATCTACTCCCCCACTCAACACTTTACCCGAAGCCGGTTGAACCGTATTGTAAGCTCTTGCTAAACGAGTAATAGAATCTAAAAGTATTACCACATCGTGACCACATTCTACCAGACGTTTTGCTTTTTCGAGAACGATATTCGCAATTTTTACGTGCTCCATGGGTTCTCTATCAAAAGTTGAGGCAATTACCTCACCACGCACACTTCTTTGCATATCGGTTACCTCTTCCGGACGTTCGTCTATCAACAAGACAATTAAATATACTTCCGGATGATTGGCCGCAATGGCATTGGCAATGTCTTTCAACAACATTGTTTTACCTGTTTTGGGTTGCGCCACGATCATGCCACGTTGTCCCTTTCCAATAGGAGAAAACAAATCGATAATTCGTGTAGAAGTACTCGCTTGTTTGCCTGCAATATTGAACTTTTCTTGAGGAAATATAGGTGTTAAATGATCAAATGACACCCGATCTCGAACCACTTGCGGGTCGTGTCCGTTAATCTTAGATACTTTTACCAAAGGAAAAAATTTCTCTCCTTCTTTGGGCGGACGAACTACGCCTTTTACGGTATCTCCTGTTTTTAATCCAAACAAACGAATTTGGGAAACCGACAGATAAATATCATCTGGAGAGGCTAAATAATTATAATCGGATGAACGTAAAAATCCGTAACCATCAGGCATCATTTCAAGAACGCCTTCGCTTTCTATAATTCCGTCAAATTCATAATCGGCATCACGGAAGCTTGGATTCTTTTTAGCTTTGAAATTGGGATTTTGATTTCCGTTACCATTGCCATTTTGATTCGGGTTTTGGTTCGGATTTTTATGTTTTTGATTTGGATTCTGATTTGGATTTTGAGTTTTTACAGCAATAGGCTCGGTTGTCTCTGTCGTACCTTCGCTTACAGAATCTCCTTCATTTGGCGTTTCTTCTTTAATTTCCTCTTGATTTGATAAAACGTCAGAAGCAGCCCTGGCTGGTTTAATAAATTTTGGCTTTTTTTGAAACTTTTCAGGTTTTTGAGGAGTTTCAACTACAGCAGCACTTCCCTCTTCTGGTACAGATTCTATTTTGTCGACGATTACTTCCGAAAATAAATCTTTTGATTTTTTTTCTATTTTAGGTTTTCCCTCGGGAGCAATCCTCGCTCTTTTAGTTTTTTCTTCTTTTGGTGCTGCTACCGACTCAGAACTCTCGTTCACAGTAGCTGCTTGGTGCAATAAGATTTGTTCAATTAAAACCTCTTTTTTGACACCGTTAAATTTTATGGTTTTCGCCAACTTGGCAATTTCCTGAAGTTCAGACAACTTCATTCCTTTTAATGCAGAACTATCAAACATAAATGTTTATATAAATATTTTTTAATGGATTGAATGACAATACAAAATGTGTGGTGATTTTTTTAACTAGGACATCCGTGTTTTTGAAGTACTTACGGATTTGTTATGCAATAATACGAATAATTTTCATTCGAGCAATAGTTTTTTAAAAAAAGAAAATATATTTTTGCTTCACAAATACGTAATAATGTTACAACGAATTCAAACGATTTATCTTGCAGTTGCCTTTATAATTACTGGGATTCTTCCATTTGTTTTTCCTTTATGGAAGTTGTCAGATGGCAAAGAATTTTATTTTATGAACACAATTTTGTATCAAATTTTATTTGGATTGAGTACTACCCTTGCTTTATTAAGTATAATATCCTTTAAAAAAAGACAACAACAATTTGTTTTCAATAGATTGAATATGATATTAAATTTAATTTTATTAGGATTATTTGTTTATCGTTCACTAAATTTATCTGGAGAAACTCCTGCGGTTTCTGAGAAAGGTATTGGGATGTTTCTTCCTGTCATTTCTATCGTAATGTTAGTTTTGGCCAACAAAGCTATCAAGAAGGATGAAGATCTTGTAAAATCTGTTGATCGATTGAGGTAAACCTATAAACTTAGTTTATTAGTGCGAAGAAAATCCTGAACGAAAGTTTGGGATTTTTTTGTTTATTCTTTTGCAGAGATCTACAGAGAGAAATAAAAAAATCTGAAATTTAAAGTTTTTTCAAGACTGACTACCGAACACTAATTACTGATCACTGAACGCTACTTCTTGCCAATCTCCACAATCTCTAAATTCTGAATTTTATCGCCATCGATTTCAAATCGTAGCATGGTTTGTACTTGATGAAAACCATAAATACCACAAGCTCCCGGATTCATGTGCAGTAAATTCAAAGTCTTATCAAATTGCACTTTTAGTATGTGTGAATGACCGCAGATGAATAATTTAGGCGGATTTATTTTCAATTCATCTCTAATGGTTTGATTGTATTTCCCTGGATAACCGCCAATATGCGTCATCCAAACTTCAACATCTTCACACATAAACCTATTGTTTAATGGAAATTCCATTCGGGCTTTAGCATCATCTATGTTTCCATAAACTGCTCGAAGGGGCTTAAGGTTTTTTAGCGTATCGGTTACCGCTAAATCGCCTATATCGCCAGCATGCCAAACTTCATCTGCTTGATGGACATATTTTAATATAGTGTCATCAATATGACTATGTGTATCAGAAAGTAACAAGATTTTTTTCATTTATGCTGAATTTATCTTAGTATCAATTTGCCATAAAGACGCTCAGCGACAAAGTTAATTATTTAGTAAAACTTTAAATATCTATTCCATTAAAATCTTTGTAAATTTGCCACTCTATTATATTTTATGTTATAAATTTCAGAACCAATATTTAATATCTAAAATCACCATTGAGATATTTTTTAGAATTTGCTTATAAAGGAACACACTATCACGGATGGCAATATCAGCCAAACGCAATTTCTGTTCAAGAAACTTTGAATAAAGCACTTACGACTCTTTTTAAAATCGAAATCGATTTGGTTGGCGCCGGTCGAACAGATACTGGTGTTCATGCTACACAAATGTTCGCTCATTTTGATTTAGCCGAGGCGATTGACATTCCCTTTTACATTCACAAACTGAATTCGTTTTTGCCAAAGGACATTGCGATTTTAAATATTCATGTCGTTCATGATGATGCTCATGCCAGATTTGACGCTATAAAACGAACTTACGAATATCATATCCACACCAAAAAAGATGCCTTTGAAAGTGATGATTCGTGGTATTATCAAAACGAATTGAATGTACTCAAAATGAATGAGGCTTGTAAAATCCTACTCAATCATCATGATTTTGAATGTTTTTCAAAAGTGAATACCGATGTCAATACATTTAATTGTACCATACATAATGCCTTTTGGACAGAAGCAAACAACCGTTTAGTTTTTACCATTTCGGCAGATCGATTTTTAAGAAATATGGTTCGTGCTGTTGTTGGAACAATGATTAACATCGGCTTAGAGAAAATTTCGGTCGCAACATTAACTAAAATAATAGAAAGTAAAGATCGAAATAAAGCTGGCTTTTCTGTTCCCGCACATGGTTTATATTTAACGAATGTAGAATATCCTTTTTTGAAAGTGGGTAGTTAAAAAAATGAAAGTTGAAATTTATGCAATATCTAATATCTAATATCTAATATCTAATATCTAAAATTAATAAATGAAAGCCAAAGCATTCGATATAAGATTATTTAAACGCCTGATGAAATACACCAAACCCTATACTTTTAGGTTTAGAGGTGTAATTTTGTTTGCCGTTTTGTTGTCGATATTTGCTGCCTTACGTCCTTTGTTTCTTCAAGTCACTGTCGATGCTTTTATTAAACCGGGTAATAAATCTGGATTAATAACGTATGCGTTAATCATGGGAATCTCATTATTACTCGAAGGATTATCGCAATTCTATTTTGTTCTTTGGGCTAATTGGTTGGGACAAGATATCGTAAAAGATATACGTACCAAACTATTTCAACACATGCTTTCGTTTCGCATGAAGTATTTTGATACCGCTCCTGTGGGACAATTGGTTACGCGTTCGGTTTCGGATATTGAGCAAATTGCCCGCATTTTCAGTCAAGGGTTATTCATGATTATGAGCGACTTAATGAAAATGTTGGTATGTTTGCTCGTCATGACGTATATGAATTGGCATCTTACATTAATTGTGATTGTTGCTATGCCTGTTTTAGTTTATATTACCCGAATTTTTCAACGTAAAATGCAAGTCGCATTTGAGGAAGTTCGTACGCAAGTATCTAATATAAACACCTTTGTGCAAGAGCGTGTTACCGGTATGAAAATCGTACAACTCTTCAATCGAGAAGCAATAGAATATGAAAAATTCAAAGAGATTAACGAAAAACACAATGTGGCATGGATTAAAACCATACTGTATAACTCCATCTTCTTCCCTATTGCCGATATTATTTCCTCTATTACGTTGGGATCTATTGTGCTTTATGGAGGATTTCAAATTATAGACGGAAATCCGTTTACCACTGTGGGACAAATGACGGCCTACACCATGTTTATTGGAATGTTGTTTAATCCTTTACGACAAATTGCCGATAAATTTAACGAGATGCAAATGGGCATGATTGCTGCCAATCGGGTGTTTGATATTTTAGATACTGAAGAAGAAGTGCAACAAAAAGGAAGCGTCCTTGCTCATCGCTTTGACGGAAATATCCGTTTTGAAAATGTTCGTTTCAGTTATGTAGAAAACGAAGAAGTCTTAAAAGGCATTTCGCTTGAGGTGAAAGCGGGACAAACCATCGCCATTGTTGGAGCTACTGGCGCAGGAAAATCTACCATCATCAATTTATTGAATCGCTTTTACGAAATTAACTCGGGTGGGATTTATATCGATGATTTGAATATAGACGTATTTACGTTAGAAAGTTTGCGCAAACAAATTGCGATTGTACTGCAAGATGTGTTTTTGTTTGCCGATACAATTCATAATAACATTACCTTAAACCATCCCGAAATTTCTCGTGAGGAAGTTATTGCCGCTGCCCAAAAAATTGGCGTTCATCAATTTATTATGAGCTTACCCAACGGTTATGATTATGACGTCAAAGAGCGCGGTGTGATGCTCTCTTCGGGACAACGTCAATTGATTGCATTTTTGCGTGCTTATGTTAGTAATCCGAGTATTTTAATTTTGGATGAAGCCACTTCGTCTATTGACACCTATTCAGAAGAATTGATTCAACGTGCTACAGAAACCATTACAAAAGGTCGCACATCGATTGTAATCGCACATCGATTGGCTACCATTGTCAATGCCGATAAAATCATTGTCATGGATAAAGGAATGATTGTCGAATCGGGGTCACATCAAGAATTGGTATACAAGGAAAATGGATACTACAAGAAATTGTATGATTCGCAATTCTCGGAAGCTTTGTAATAATTGATATTTTTTATTTTTTTTGATTGGAATGGTGAATTTTTAAAGAAAACCCAATGGTAGTAATCCATTATTCTTTCATTTATTTGATTTTAAAAGGCAAAACTTTTAAACCGGTAAAGTCTCAAACTTATAAAGTTTTTTCTAAATTTGCACACTTAATTGTATTAGAATTTAAAAGATAAATGACACGAGCGACAGCGACTGCATTTTTCACAAATAACAAATAAATACTTGAAAAATGACACAAGCGATAGCGACTGCATTTTTCACAAATAATAAATAAATAATTGAAAAATGACACGAGCGATAGCGACTGCATTTTTCACAAATAATAAATAAACACTTGAAAAATGACACGAGCGATAGCGACTGCATTTTTCACGAATAACAAATAAATACTTGAAAAATGAAATACGATATTATTGTTTTAGGAAGTGGTCCAGGCGGTTATGTTACGGCAATCCGTGCTTCACAATTGGGCTTTAAAGTTGCGGTTATTGAAAAAGAAAGTTTAGGCGGTATTTGTTTGAACTGGGGTTGTATTCCTACCAAAGCTTTGTTGAAATCAGCTCAAGTTTTTGACTACCTAAAACATGCTTCCGATTACGGATTGACTATAAAAGAATTTGATAAAGATTTTTCAGCAGTCGTGAAACGTTCAAGAGACGTAGCCGAAGGAATGAGCAAAGGGGTTCAATTCTTGATGAAGAAAAACAAAATTGACGTGATTGACGGTTTTGGAAAAATAAAACTAGGTAAAAAAGTAGACGTTACCGATAAAGACGGAAAAGTGACCGAATATTCGGCCGATCATATCATTATTGCAACGGGGGCTCGTTCAAGAGAGTTGCCTAATTTGCCTCAAGACGGTGTTAAAGTAATTGGATACCGTCAAGCAATGACCTTACCAACACAACCCAAAAAACTTATTGTAGTAGGCTCTGGCGCTATTGGAGTAGAGTTTGCTCATTTTTATAACGCTATGGGAACCGAAGTGACTATCGTTGAATTTATGCCTAACATTGTTCCTGTAGAAGATGAAGATATCTCTAAACAAATGGAGCGTTCAATGAAAAAAGCGGGCGTCAACATCATGACAAATTCTTCTGTGGAGCGCATCGATACTTCGGGATCTGGGGTGAAAGCATTTGTTAAAACGCCAAAAGGAGAAGAAGTTTTAGAAGCTGATATTTTACTTTCGGCTGTAGGAATTAAAACCAATATCGAAAACATAGGTCTAGAAGAGGTGGGAATTGCTACCGATAGAGACAAAATTTTAGTAAACGCTTACTGCCAAACTAACGTTCCGGGCTATTATGCTATTGGCGATGTTACACCAGGACAGGCGTTGGCGCACGTTGCTTCAGCAGAAGGAATTAACTGCGTGGAAAAAATTGCTGGATTGCATGTAGAACCAATTGATTACGGAAACGTGCCAGGTTGTACCTATGCCACACCAGAAATTGCTTCGGTGGGACTGACCGAAAAACAAGCTAAAGAAAAAGGATACGAATTAAAAATTGGTAAGTTTCCATTCTCGGCTTCTGGTAAAGCAAAAGCTTCTGGAACACCAGATGGATTTGTAAAAGTTATTTTTGATGCTAAATATGGAGAATGGTTGGGTTGTCACATGATTGGCGCCGGTGTTACCGACATGATTGCAGAAGCGGTAGTGGCTCGTAAACTAGAAACCACAGGACACGAAATCCTGAAAGCGATTCACCCGCACCCAACAATGAGTGAGGCCGTGATGGAAGCAGTAGCCGATGCATATGGTGAAGTAATTCACTTGTAGCCTAAATAAAATAGAATAAACATTAATCCGTTTTGTGTAAGCAAGGCGGATTTTTTTATTATAAATAGGGAAAAAGAACTTTCAAATTGTCTAATCATTTTATTTTGTATGACTTTGGAAATCTTTATGTTCAGCTAAAGGTAAATTAGCAGAGAACTAGTTAACAATTTAATAAACAAAAACTTATTAGATTTTTTGAGGAAAACACCCTAGGGGAAACCCTAATTAAAAATAGGGGTTTTCCTTATTAAATAATTTTTTTATTAAGATTTAATTAAATAGCTTTGAAAAATAATTAACTTATCTGAAAAATTTGTATTGAGTTGTTGTATTTGTTTTTTAAGCTCAACTGTAAACTCTAAAAAAAATTACCCATGAAGTAATTTTAAAGATAAAATCTTCATCTATGAAAAAACTATTCTTGTTACTTATTTTATTTACGCTTGTTTCATTCAACAAGTTTGCAACTACAGTATATGTGTGCGATGGAGGTAATGCAAAAAAATATCATTATTCAGAAACTTGTAGAGGTCTTAATGCATGTAAGCATAAACTAATTACCATGACTGAAAGTAATGCTCAAAATAATGGTTTGAGATTATGTAGTTGGGAATAAAATACATAATTATGAAAACTATTAATTTAATCTTCTTTATACTATTTACTAATTTAGTAGTAAATGCTAAAGAAATACTTCCTCCTCTTACTGCTACAATTTCTGGTGGTACTACAGTTTGTCAAAACGCTACTAGCCCAATAATAACTTTTACAGGAAATGGAGGAACAGCTCCTTATACCTTTACTTATAATGTTACTGGAGTGACTGGTAATCAAGCCATTTCAACGACAGGAACAAATAATACTGTTACTTTAACTGTTCCAACCACAATAGCAGGAACTATTACTTATAGTTTGGTTAGTGTTGAGGATTCATCAGTTGGACACGCTCCAGTTAATGTCTCTGGAAATACCATATTTAATATTAAACCACAGCCGAATGCTGATATGGGAGGAACAGGTTCTGGATCGACTTTTGGTGGTTATTCAGCTTTTAGGATTTGTAGTAATATTGCTTCTCAATTTACATTTACAAATACTTCAACATCTACTTCAACAAATACAAATTATATAATTGATTGGGGAGATACTTCACCAAATTTTACAAATACATCTTGGACTAGTTTAACACATACATATCAAATTGGACTTTATTATTTAAATTATACTATTAGTGGAAATAATGGTTGCTCAATAACAAGAACATTTGTTGTTTTTGTAGGGTCAAATCCAGCAGTTTCATTAGGAAATCCGGGAAACACGGATATTTGTAATTCTAATTCTTTAACTTTTCCAATTACAGGTACTTCTAATAATCCACCAGGTACAACATATACAGTAACTTTTAACGATGGTTCTACTCCTCAAGTGTTTAATCATCCACCTCCAACAAGTGTGACACATACTTTTACAAGTTCATCTTGTGGTACAACAAGTTCAGATGGTAGTAATTCATATCCAAATTCATTCTCTGCAAATATTGTTGCTACTAATCCTTGTAGTACTTCATCTGTAGGGGTAGTTCCAATTTATGTTTCTGCCAATCCACAAGCTGATTTTACATCACCATCAACAAAATGTATAAATACACCTGTTTGTTTAACAAATACTTCTATTGGAAATCAAGTGATTAGTAATACTTGTTCTCCGCCTTCTATAGTGTGGTCTATTTCACCTTCAACAGGATTTACAATTAATTCTGGTTCACTAGGAAATGATTTTGGTTCTACGGATGCAAGTTTATGGTTAGGAGGATCAAATAATATTTGTATTAATTTTACAATACCAGGAACATATTCAATTTCTATAAAAACAGGAAATAAATGTGGTATAAATACTAAAACTAAAACAATTTGTATTGAACCACCAATTACACCTTTATTTATATTAAATAATACCAATGGTTGTACACCACTAAATATAAACGCTACAAATTCTACAGATTTAACCAATCAATGTTCAACTACTACATATTTATGGCAGGTGACTCATAATCCAATATATTGTGCATCAACTACCGTAATGATACCTAATCAGACTACACCAAATGCTACTTATAACTTTACAGAGTCAGGTGAGTATTCAATAAAATTAACTATGACAAATTCTTGTGGAAGTGTTAGTACTACACAAGTTGTAACTGTCAAAAAACCTCCTACTTCCTCAATAGCAAGTATAAGTAATGCATGTGGAACAGGCTCTATTAATCCGATAGCTACAGTAAATAGTTGCGCTCCTTCAAGCAGTTTAATGACATATGCTTGGAGTTTTCCTGGAGGAACACCTTCAACAGCATCAACTCTCAATCCAGGAACTATTACATATCCTGCTGGTGGTCCTTATACTGTCTCATTGATAGTTACTAATGAATGTGGTGCTTCTAATACTGCGACTCAAAACTTTACTGTTAATACTGCGCCTATAATTACTAATGCTAATTTAGGTCAAACTATTTGTTCTGGTTCTCAAACAACTTTGGTTACTTTAACTGCAAATCCTAATGGAACAACTTTTAGTTGGACAGCAACAGCAACAGCAGGAATAAGTGGATTTATTGCTTCTGGTACATCTAATACAATACCAGTTCAAACAATAACTACTACAAATTCTTCTCCAGGTACTGTTACATATACGATTACTCCAACAATTGGAGGCTGCACTGGAACTTCTGTTACTTATGTAATTAATGTAAATCCAGCCCCATCTATAAGTACACAGCCACAATCAAGTACAGTTTGTTTAGGAGGTACTCCAACAGCTTTAACTGTTTCTTTGAATAGTTCTTCAACTACCCCTACTTATCAATGGTATTCGAATACTAATAATTCTAATAGTGGTGGAATACTTATAAGTGGAGCTACAAATCCAACATATAATCCACCTGCAACAAATGTTGGAACTATATATTACTACTGTTTGATATCACTTTCATCTGGTGGTTGTTCAGGTTTAACATCATCAATTGCTACAGTAACTATAAATCCATTACCTACTATAACAACACAACCTTTGTCGTCACAAAATATTTGTGTTGGAGTTACTATTCCAAGCCCTTTATCAGTTTCATATACAGGAGGAACAGGTTCTGTAACTTATCAATGGTATTCTAATACAAGTAATTCAAATTCTGGAGGTACTTTAATAACTGGAGCAACTAACTCATCTTATACACCTTCAACATTTATAACAGCAGGAACTTATTTTTACTATGTAATAGTCAATTTATCGGGTAATGGTTGTAATAACGTTACTAGTAATGTTGCAGAAGTTATAGTGTATGATGACCCAACTATTTCAGCACAGCCACAAGGAACTCAGACTTTATGTCAAGGAGCTACACCAACTACTTTACAAGTTACTGCTTCCGGTGGAAATGGAAGTTTTAATTATCAATGGTATAGTAATACTAATAATAATACAACTTCTGGTGTTGCTATAGCTGGAGCAACAAGTTCTACATATATTCCTCCAACAGCGATTGTCGGCACTAAATATTATTATTGTGTCATATCACAATCTACTTTAGGGTGTGGAATAAATAGTTCTATTGCTTCTGTTATAGTCAATGCATCCCCAAATATTGTTAATCAACCATTGCCAAGTACAGTCTGTTTAGGTGGTTCACCAACAGTTTTATCACTGACCTATGCTAATGGAGTTGGAACACCAAGTTATCAATGGTATTCTAATGTAGCAAATAATACAACAACAGGAACTGCAATTACAAACGAAACAAATCCAACATACACTCCACCAGCAACAAGTGTTGGGACTATTTATTATTACTGTACGTTAACGTTTTCTGCCTTAACAGGAAGTTGTTCTCAAATATCTACTAATGCAATACCTATTACAGTATTAACTGGAGCGTCAATTGATCAACAGCCATTATTAAATCAAACATTATGTTCTGGAGGTGGATTATCAAGTCCATTAACAGTATCATTTATAAATGGAACTGGAACTGCTAGTTACCAATGGTATAATAATTCTAATAATAGTACAACTGGTGGAACACCAGTAGGAACAAATTCTCCTAATTACACTCCACCAGTTTTTACAAATGCAGGAACTTATTATTATTATGTAGTCATAAATTTTAGCGGTAGTGGATGTGGTTCAATAACTAGTTCTATCGCACAAGTTGACATCGTAAGTGATCCTATTTTAACTACTCAACCTATACCAACGCAGACATTATGTCAAAACTCTCCAGCAACAGTTTTATCAGTTGTTGCTTCTGGTGGTATAGGGAATTCATATTTATATCAATGGTATAGTTCTAACTCCAATAATACAACATCAGGAACACCAATAGTGGGAGAAACGAATAGTACTTTTAATCCTCCTACTAGTAACGCAGGAACTTTATATTATTATTGTGTTATTACACAACCAAACAGCACAAGTTGTAATGTTACTAGTAATGTTTCAATTGTAATTGTAAACTTAGCCCCAGCAGTTTCTAATCAACCACAATCAAGTACAATATGTTTAGGTAATTCAGCTACTTTGTTGAATTTTACTTATATCAATGGAGCAGGAAATCCAACTTATCAATGGTATTCAAATACATCTAATACAAACTTAAATGGTATAATAATCCCTTCAGCAACCAATGCCACTTATAATCCATCTGTGAATACAGTAGGAACAAATTACTATTATTGTGAAATAACTTTCTCTTCTTTAACAGGTGGTTGTTCAATAATAAAAACAAATCCAGCTGAAATAATTGTAAATCAAAACCCTGTTATAGCAAATGAAACATCAACAATATGTAGTACTACATCATTTACAGTTCTACCATTAAATACAAATGGAAATATTATTCCAACAGGGACTACTTATACTTGGTCAACACCAACAATAAATCCTCCTGGAACAATTACTGGAGCTTTAGCAGAAGCTAATCCACAAAATCAAATAAGTCAGTTATTAATTAATACAACTACAAGTCCAGGAACTGTTACATATATTGTTACTCCAACATCAGGAGTTTGTGTTGGAAATAATTTTACAGTAACGGTTACTGTAAATCCGGCTATAAATCCAAATATAATTGCTATCAATAATAGCTGTTTTGGTGTTAATATTGCATCAATAAGCACAAATATAACAGGAGGAATTCCTCCTTATTCTATATCTTGGACTGGTCCAAATTCTTTTAATTCTACTGCAACAAGCATTTCAAATTTAAGTCCCGGAAATTATGATTTAATCATAAATGATACAGGTAATTGTCCATTTACTAACACTTACACAATTACTGAGCCAACAGATATTGCTATAACATTAAATACAAAAAATGATAGTACCTGTTTTGGAAGTAATAATGGAGCTATAGATATAAATGTTACAGGCGGTACAGGTAACTATACCTTTACTTGGACAAAAAATAATATTCTTTTTTCAAGTACAGAGGATTTATCAAATCTTTTACCAGGAATTTATCAAGTAACAGTAACTGATGCAAATAATTGTGGTCCTAAAACAGCAACTTATACTATAATTGAACCACCACTTATGGTAGTTAGTTTAGTTAGTCAAACAAATATATTATGTTATGGAGCTTCCACAGGATCAATATTTATTAGTGTAATAGGTGGTACACCAAATCCAACTACTTCAGATTATTCATATTCTTGGACTGGACCAAATGGATTTATTAGCAATAGTCAAAATATAAATTCTTTATTTGCTGGAACATATAATCTAACTGTTACTGACAATAATGCTTGTACAAAAACATTGATAGTTACCTTAACTCAATCAACAGAAATAAACATAAATTATACAACAACTCCAATAACTTGTTATGGTGCAAATAATGCAACAATAAATACTACTCTTTCTGGAGGAAATGCACCTTATCAATTTACATGGGATAATTTAGCAACTAGTTTAAATCAAAATAATTTGAATGCTGGTAATTATACAATTACTGTTACGGATAATTTTGGATGTATAAAATCTGCAACTATAAATATTCCTCAAGCTCCAATATTTACTGTTAATCCAGTAGTTTCAAATGTTTCTTGTTTTGGAGCAATGGATGGTAGTATAACTTTAAATTTTGTTGGGGGAATTCCTCCTGTAAATCTTGTTTGGAGTGATGGAAGTACTGCTGGAACTACTAGAAATAATCTTGGACCAGGTACTTATTCAGTAATAATTACAGATAGTAAACCTTGTGTGATTAATAGAACCTTTACTATTATTCAACCTCAAAATCTTGTGTTATCTGCAAATATTACAAATGCATTTGATTGCATCAATGTGAATAGTGGAGCTATTGATTTATCTGTTGCTGGAGGAACTCCTCCTTTTACAATTAATTGGAATAATGGAATAACAACAGAAGACTTAGCAAACTCACCTCCTGGAAATTATTCAGTTAGTGTAAAAGATGCTAATGGTTGTACTAAAACTGCTCAGTATGCAATCATTAGACAAGCACCTTTGTTAATTAATGTTTCAACTCAAACTAATTTTAATTGTACAACTCATACAGTAAACCAAAATTATGTAGCAAATGTTTCAGGAGGTTTTCCTCCCTACCAATTGAATTGGTCAAGTGGAACAATAAGTGGTGCCAATAATGAAATAATGAGTTCAAGTATAAACGGGACAGTTACTCTAAACGTTACCGATAGTCATAATTGTACTGCATCACAAGCAGTAGTTGTAAACAATCCCGTTATTGGATATTCTTCATTTAATACTAGTTCTGTAGGTTATACAACTTATGGGATTTATTCAATAGGCGACCCTATTCATTTTATAAGTAATGTAACTGGTGATTTTATTTCTGTTTCTTGGGATTTTGGTGATGGAACTTTTTCTACAGAAGTAAGTCCATATCATACATATTCTATTCCAAAAGACTATATAATTACTCAAACAGTTACATATCCATTTGGATGTGTTTATGTTACGCATTTAGCTTTAAAGGTTGAAATTGGTTATTTGTTAGTCGTTCCAACTGCTTTTACTCCTAATAATAATGATGGAATTAACGATACATTACGTCCAGTTACAAAAGGATTAAAGAATATTCATCTTGATATATATGACACTTGGGGTTCTTTAATTTATTCTGAAGTGGGCGATGTTTTAATTGGATGGGATGGAAAAATAAAAGGAATTAGTTCTGAAAATGGTAATTATTATGCAAAAGTAAGTGGTGAAACTTTCTACGGGACAACAGTTAATGAAAATCAAACATTTGTATTAATTAAGTAAAATGAAAATGAAGTTAAAATATAGATACATTTTATTGATTAAACTTGTTCTTTTCTGTATTAATTGCAAGGCTCAGGATCCTATTTTTACTCAATATTCGTTAGTTCCTGAAACTCTGAATCCTGGATTTACCGGGTTTCAATATAATTGGCGTGGTGGATTACTGCATCGAAGACAATGGCCCGATGGAAATAGAGTTATTGATACGGATTATGGGTTTCTAAACAAAATGATTGGAGATCATGCTGCTTTAGGAATAACGTTTTTAAATGATAGAGAAGCTTTCACAAATTATAATTACTTTCAATCAAATATAGCCTATGCCTACAAAGTTGAAATTAATGATGAATGGAGTTTCAGACCGGGACTAGAGGTTGGTTACGGTAGAAAGAGTTATAGTTTTAAAAACCTTTTATTAGAAGATCAAATAAATTCGAATACAGGAGCTATATCAAATACAAGTATAGATCAAGGGGTTTTAAATCAAAGAGACCATATTAATTTTGTTGATATTTCAGCAGGATTTTTATTAGACAATGAAAGTGGCTGGTTCGGAGCAAGTCTCAAACATCTTAACAGACCAAATATCTCATTTTTAAACAATGAAAATGTTCCATTAGATTTATTTTTAACACTTCATGGAGGATATGCTTTTGATATTGAAGGAACTCCATCTGCGATATTTCCAGAAAATACAAAACTATTAGTTACTTCAAATTACATGAGACAATCTCAATTCAATAGATTAGACTTTGGTAGCGCATTAAAATTTGAAACTCTTATTTTTGGTGCAAATATTGCAACTAATCCAGAACGAAAAAGTCCTTACAGTCATTTTATAACTTCCGTAAATCCATATATACTAGTACATTTTGGGAATTTCAACTTTGGCTATTCCTACGATATAAGTACCTCAAAAATTGGTCATACACAAGGAGTTCATGAATTATCTTTAACTTGGCAACTACGGTTTTGCGAAACTTGTGTTGCTAAAGTCAATAAATACTATGATTATAGTAAATAACAAATTTGCAATAACTTAAAACATTCACCCATGGGAAAATTTGGATTTTCATTTTCGTTAAATAGATTATTAGGCATTACACAAGCCAAACAAAAATTTGCCAGAAGTACCGGTATTCCGACAACCAAAAGTGGTATGGAACGAAAAATTGGCTCCAGTATTTTAAAGATGTTTTTTAAATAATACTATTTTTCGGAAATCTAGCTAATGTAATTCCAGATATTCTTTTTCTTGCTCATTTCGATAAAGATTTCTCTCATTTTATGATGTTCTGGTTTTTCCATAGCAGCATCTACTTTCAATAATTTTATCGCATGTTCGCGAGCCAGCATCAAAATGTCTCTGTCCCGAACCAAATCAGCAATTTGAAGATTCAATACACCACTTTGTTGGGTTCCTAAAATATCGCCGGGACCACGAAGTTTCAAATCAACTTCGGCGATTTCAAATCCATCATTGGTTTTACACATGGTTTCTAATCGAGTTTTACTGTCATTACTCAATTTGAATCCGGTCATTAAAATACAATAACTTTGTTCGGCACCACGACCTACTCTACCACGCAATTGGTGTAACTGTGACAAGCCGAAACGTTCGGCACTTTCAATAACCATCACACTGGCATTCGGAACATTTACGCCTACTTCAATTACGGTTGTTGCCACCATAATATTGGTTTTTCCAGCCACAAAACGTTGCATTTCGGCTTCTTT
This sequence comes from uncultured Flavobacterium sp., assembly GCA_964610785.1. Taxonomy (GTDB): domain Bacteria; phylum Bacteroidota; class Bacteroidia; order Flavobacteriales; family Flavobacteriaceae; genus Flavobacterium. The sequence continues at coordinate 33,876 of CAZSZH010000015.1, forward strand.
TTCAGCAGGTTTCATTTGCCCATGAACCATAGAGATAGAATATTGTGGCAACGGAAAATCTCTTGAAATACTTTCATAACCATCCATTAAATCTTTATAATCTTGCGTAGCGCTTTCATTGATTAAGGGATACACAATATAGATTTGTCTGCCTTTGGCAATTTCATCTTTTAAAAACTTCCATACTTTTAATCGATTCGAATCAAATCGATGTACAGTTTGAATGGCCTTTCTTCCAGGTGGCAATTCATCGATTACTGATATGTCTAAATCACCATACAAACTCATCGCTAATGTTCTCGGAATTGGCGTTGCTGTCATTACCAAAACGTGCGGCGGGATTTGATTTTTCTTCCACAATTTACTGCGTTGCTCCACGCCAAAACGATGTTGCTCATCAATAACCGCCAATCCGAGATTTTGAAATTGTACTTTATCTTCTAACAGCGCATGAGTGCCAATAATAATATCTAATGAACCATTTTCTAATGCCTCATGAATGACTTTTCGCTCGGAGGTTTTGGTGGAGCCCGTTAGAATTTTAATACTTATTGGTAAATCTTTAGCAAGTTCTGTTAACCCTATAAAATGTTGGTTGGCCAGTATTTCGGTTGGCGCCATTAAGCAACTTTGAAATCCGTTATCTTTAGCCAAAAGCATGCACATTAACGCCACAATGGTTTTTCCTGAGCCTACGTCACCTTGTAGTAAACGATTCATTTGGGCATTGCTTCCCATATCGTTTCGTATTTCTTTAACCACTCTTTTCTGTGCATTTGTTAATTCAAACGGGAGATGATGGTTATAAAAATTAGTAAAATTAGCACCTACTTTATCAAAAGGATGTCCTTGTATTTTATGCTTCCGAATAAGATTCTTGGTGATTAATTGCAATTGGATAAAAAATAATTCTTCAAACTTCAATCGGAATTGTGCTTTCGCCAAAAGGTCTTGACTTTTAGGAAAATGAATGTTAAACATGGCTTCATTCTTGGGAATCAGTTTTAATTGCTCTACGATATAATGCGGTAAGGTTTCAATAAACTGTCCTTTAAGTTCGAGAAACAATTGTTGCATGGCTTTATTGACAACTCTATTTGTCACGCCACGTTGTGTAAGTTTTTCGGTACTTGGATACACGGGTTGCATGGCACTTCGCAAGCTCGATTTGTGTTCTTCTAGCAATTCCATTTCGGGATGTGCCATCGAGAATTGTCCTTTAAAATCGGTTACTTTTCCAAAAATAACATACACTTCATTGAGTTTTACACTCTCCCTAATCCACTTTATGCCTTGAAACCAAGTAAGTTCCATTTGTCCTGTTTCGTCAACAAAGGAGGCTACCAGTCGTTTTTGATTTTTTCCAAATTCAACCGTTTTAATATGGATGATTTTTCCAATAACTTGAACTTCGGCAGTAGTATTTTGAAGCTGATTAATTTTAAAATAACGCGTTCTGTCGATATAACGATTGGGAAATAAATTCATTAAATCTCCGTACCTATGGATATTAAGTTCCTTGCGAAGTAATTCACCGCGCGACGGACCAATACCTTTTAAGTATTCTATCGGAGTTTGTAATAAATTATTTGACATGGTTTTTTAGAAAATAGTTACAAATGTATGCTCTTCTCTTTCCTCTTTGCTCTTTCCTCTATTATCTATTATCTCTGTAAAAGCGAAGATAGGTTTTAATTACGAAATTATAAAATGTAGCTAAAAGTCTATTAAACAAGATTTAGATAAAAATTTATGGAACCCAGATACACCATCCGAGATATGATCACTAATAAACTTAAATCGATACTATAAATGAAATAGTATTTTAACACTGTTTGCTACTCCATCAACAGCCTTGCCACGATGGGGTAATGATCGGATTTTTTGAACGTTGAGAAATCTTGAAAACTTTTTACCGTCATGCTTTTATCGGCAAAAATATAGTCTATTCGAGCAGGGTAGAATTTGAAATTATAGGTTTGTCCAAATCCGTTTCCTGCTTCTACAAAGCAATCGTTTAAATTTCCTCTAATGCTGCGATAAACATACGAGAACGCACTGTTGTTCATATCGCCACAGATGATCATAGGGTAATGACATTGTTTTTTGTGATTCATTAAGATCTCGGCTTGGTGCTGTTGTTTCTTGAAAGCCTCACTAATTCGTCGAACGACCAATTGCGATTTTTGCTGGCTAATAGAGTCGACGTTGTCTTGCATTTCATTCACATCGGGCGAAATTTTAATCGACTGCAAATGCATATTATATACACGAATCGTGTCTTTACCTTTGCGAATATCGGCATACACAATTAAGTTATCCGATTCAGGAAATTCTATGTTTCCTTTTTTGATAATGGGAAATTTAGAGAATATTGCTTGCCCAGTTTTGATCTTTTTTCCTTGCATAAAGATGAATTTGTGTTTGTAAACACGCAAATCAACTTTGGCTGTTTCGGAATATTCTTGAATGCACAGGATATCAGGATTTTGTTCATTAATAAATCCAAGGATATCATCGCCAATATGCTCTAGCGGAATCCATTTGAAAAGATTGAACAACCGTACATTGTAACTCATCACAATAAAATCGTTATCTTCAAGGGGTTTTTCGTTAGACGAAAACTTGTAAAATTTATTAACAAAAGTAAACCCAATAATCAATACAATTCCCGAAAGAATCATCTGTCGTTTTAATTGACAAATCCAATAGATAAAAAACAATCCGTTGAGAATAAGAAACAAAGGAAGAATTAAGGTAAGTGCCGATAAAAACGGAAACAACTTGGGTGCTAAAAAAGGTAAAACATACGCAAGAAACGTCAATACAGTAATGACTATATTGCCAAAAAACATTGCTTTATTGAACCAGGATAGTCTTTTCATATTTTCTTGCCACGAAGACGCGAAGGCACTAAGTTAACTTTATTTTTAGACAAGGATAATTCTATTTTCTGTACTTTTTTCTCTACTATCGTTTCTCTTTCCTCTTTCCTCTTTCCTCTTTCCTCTACTATCTTTCCTCTATTTTTTATTTCCCCGCTTTGAATAGAAATTCTTTTTCATCGGCCGTTAAACTGTCGTATCCTGATTGGCTTATTTTATCTAGTATTTCGTCTATTTGCTGTTGCGTTTTGTCTTTAACAACTATTTTACTTTGACTTTTAGCTGTAGGCTTTTTAGGATTAACGTGTACTCTTTTGAAGGGTGTTTTCTTTTTGGGTTGAAACAAAGTAACAAAAAAATCTAATACCCGAGTGACCATTGTACTTAAATCGGTTCCATTAACGAGGAGTTTGATGTAGATAAATCCGAATAAGGCACCCGCCAAATGCGCAATGTGCCCCCCCGTGTTCTCTATCATCATTTGCATGGCATCAAGAATCAATATCACAGCCGTTAAGTGCCATAATTTTACATTTCCTATTAATAATAATCGGACTTCCATTAACGGTTGATAAGTTGTTGCTGCTACCAAAATAGCCATTACAGCAGCCGAAGCACCCACTAAATTGGAATTGAGATGCAATAATAAATAGGATAATGAAAAAACAGCTCCCGCAAAAATGGCACTCAAAATATACAACCCTAAAAATTGTTTTTGCGTAAAAAAAGTCAAAAATAATCGACTAGAGAAATTGAGTACCATCATATTAAAAAACAAATGCCAAAACCCAGAATGCAAGAAAGCATACGTCAATAACGTATATGGAAAATAAAGCACCTCTTGTAAATTGGACGATAACGAAATCCATGTTGGAAATACAAAATAACCTTCTTTATAATGATAAAAGAAAAGCAGCGACACTAAAAAAGCACCCACATTCCAATAAATTAGTCTATTGGCAATGCCACCAATTTTGTATTGCAATTTTAAATCGTCTATTATTGTCATATTAATTCCAACGTCTATTGTTAAACTGATTTTTCTTCCAAAACCACATCATGATGAATCCTGTTAAGGCTCCACCAATGTGGGCAAAATGGGCTATTCCCGTGCTTCCCGCTCCAAAGATTGATTGCCCTTTGAATCCTAAAAATAAATCTACTGCTAATAATCCCGGCACAAAATATTTGGCTTTAATCGGAATTGGAATAAACATAATTCCTAGTTCTGCGGTTGGAAACATAAAAGCAAAAGCCACTAACAACCCATAAATAGCTCCCGAAGCACCGAGTGTTTGGGAGTTATACGCTTCATACATATCTTGTAAATTAGATTGAGGAATGATTTCTAATATTTTAGGGTTGCCCTTTCCTTCGCTCAAAAAAGTCATAATTTCTTGCGGAGAAACATTCGCATCTTGCAATAAAGAGAGCGCATGATGGTACTGGTAGTAATGAATTCCTTCATTCAAAAAAATAGCTCCCAAACCACACGAAATATAGAAAAACAAAAATTTAGTTCCTCCCCAAAAATGTTCTAAAGCACTTCCAAAAGAATACAGCGCAAACATATTAAAAAAGATGTGCGTAATATTGGGCAGTGGCGCATGCATAAACATACTAGTTAACGGTTGCCATATTCTAAAGTTTGGATTTTGTAAATAAAACTCCGAAAACAAAGGATACGCATGTGTGGTCGGTATCTGTGCTCCAATATAAAAAATAATATTTAAGATTAATAGTTGTTTGACAACTGGTGTTATTCTCATCATAGCGCAAATTTTTTATCTATATCTTCCACACGCATGGTGATGAAAGTAGGTTTTTGAAATGGGGAAACATTGGGTTCTTTGCAAGCAAAAAGGTTATTAACCAAACTTTCTTGTTCTTTTTCGGTCAAATAAACGCCCGTTTTTACCGATAGACTCTTTGCCATCGATTTGGCAATAGTATCATTTTGACTGAAACTACTGTCGGGAATTCCGTCTTCTAAATCGCTTAACAGTTGTTCTAACACGATTGAAACTTCACTTTCAGTAGTATTCACAGGAATTCCCGAAATATGAATGGCGTCGGTAGCAAAAGCTTCAAATACAAAACCCGTATTTTCTAAGGACGGTTGCAATTCGGCAATTAATTTCATTTCATTGTTAGAGAAATGCAACTGTAACGGAAATAACAACTGCTGACTAGAAGCCTGATGCACGGTCATATTGGTCAAAAATTGTTCGTATAAAACCCGTTGGTGTGCTCGGCTCTGATCAATAATTACCATTCCCGATTTAATAGGACTTACAATGTACTTTTTATGAATTTGATACGTTCGTTTTATGGTTTGTTCTTCTTCTTTTTCATCAAATAAGGAAGCCGTTACCTCTTCATTTTCAAAAGCAAAAGGTGCCACCTCAACCGTATCTTGTTTTAAACCCACATACAAACTTTCCCAACTTTGAGAAGTTTCCGCTTTTCGATAAGACGAACCGCCACCAGAATAGGACTTAGCTGGTTTTTCATCTGCAAACGGATTGAACGTTCTATCGACTTGCACCGTCGGGTAATCGGCAGTTTTATTTTGATATTCATAAGGCGTGTCCAAATTAGGATCTCTATCAAAATCTAACGCTGGTGCCACATTAAATTGCCCCAAACTGTGTTTGATAGACGAACGTAAAATAGCATACAAGGCATGTTCATCATCAAATTTGATTTCGGTTTTGGTTGGATGAATATTGATATCAATAGTATGGGTCGGTACTTGCAAATAGATGAAATAACTCGGCTGAGCCCCATTGGGTAACAAACCATCATAAGCATTCATCACAGCATGATGCAAATAACCGCTTTTTATGTATCGGTCATTGACAAAGAAAAATTGCTCTCCCCTATTCTTTTTAGCAAATTCGGGTTTTCCAACGAACCCTTGAATGGTTACTATATCGGTTTCTTCTTGAACAGGAACTAATTTTTCGTTGGTTTTGCCCGAAAAAACATGAACAATACGTTGTCTAATATTAGAATTGGGTAAATTAAATAGTTCACTTCCGTTGTGATACATGGTGAAATAAATATTGGGATGCGCCAAAGCTACCCGCTGAAATTCATCAATCACATGACGCAATTCTACCGTTTCTGATTTTAAGAAATTACGACGAGCGGGAATATTATAAAACAAATTTTTAACCGCAAACGATGTTCCTTTGGGCAAAACAGCCGGTTCTTGAGAAACAAATTTGCTCCCTTCAATGATGATGTGATTTCCCAATTCGTCGTGCTCTTGCTTGGTTTTCATTTCTACATGTGCAATCGCAGCAATAGAAGCTAATGCTTCTCCACGAAATCCTTTAGTATGCAATGAAAACAAATCTTCAGCTTGACGTATTTTAGAAGTAGCATGGCGCTCAAAACACAGACGGGCATCGGTAACACTCATACCAACGCCATTATCAATTACTTGCACCAAAGCTTTTCCGGCATCTTTAATGATTAGTTTGATATCGGTAGCTTTAGCATCAACCGCATTTTCAAGCAGCTCTTTAACCACAGAGGCAGGTCGTTGCACGACTTCACCTGCGGCAATTTGATTGGCAACGTGATCGGGAAGTAATTGAATGATGCTTGACATTTTTTTAGTGTTCAATGTTTCGATGTGTTATTGAGCAAAATTTTGCTCAATAACCAAAGTCAGCAAATTTAAGGAAATTCTATGGCTTATTATAGTTAACAAGATACTAAAAAAGAAAAGTAAGCATGGAGCTCATTTTTTTGGAGCGAATGGTTTGGGACTTATCAGTGATGCCCATTCCTGCTGCTTTTCCAAAACTCGCTTCCAAAAGCGAGGTTTTTCCCTTGCATCAGGGCTAGATCGTGAGGGTATTGCTTTACGTAATTATTTTCAATTAACCCCTAACGAAAATAACCAAGCTCCGCAAAGTCAGGAGACATTTACCTCGTCTGTTCGCTTTGCTCGTGTGCGGAGTTTTTTATAGGAACTACTTGCTTATCATGTGTAACAAGATACTAAAAATAAAAAAAACCTACTCGGTAGCAGGTAGGTTTACTATTTTGAGATTTTATGTTCTATTTATGTTCCGATACTCTTCGCAGTTCAGCCATTTTTATTGCAGCAATAGCCGCTTCGGTTCCTTTGTTCCCATGAACGCCTCCGCTTCTATCAATGGATTGCTGTTCGTTGTTATCGGTGAGCAAACAAAAGATAACAGGAACATCGGTTTGCACGTTTAAATCTTTAATGCCTTGCGTTACGCCTTCGCATACAAACTCAAAATGCATGGTTTCTCCTTTAATGACGCAACCAATCGTAATGACTACGTCTACTTCTTGGGTCACAATCATGCGTTGGGCACCATAAACCAATTCAAAACTCCCGGGAACATTCCAGCGAATGATGTTTTCTTGAAGAGCACCACAATCGATAAGCGCGTCAATAGTTCCTTTATAGAGCCCTTCGGTAATATGATCATTCCACTCTGAAACAACAATTCCAAATCGAAAGTCTTTTGCATTGGGCAATTTCGATTTATCATACTGCGAAAGATTTTTATTTGCTGTTGCCATTTTTATCTTTTAAAATTTAAGTGAAATGTAAAAAAAAAACGAATTAAAAATTGATAACAATTCTTAATTCGTGATTTTTACTTTATAAGTGATTTATTGTGCCAATCCAATTAAAGCATCAATATTTTGTGCTTCTGGAGTAGACTCGTATTTTTCTTTTATTTCTGTGAAATACTTCAATGCGGTTGCTTTGTTTCCTAATTCTAATGCGGTTTGACCAGCTTTAAATAAATATCTTGGTGTGGTAAACTCGTTTGTATTTTGTCTTGCAGCTTTTTCATAAAACTCTAATGCTTTTTTTGCATCATTCTTTTGAGACCAAGCATCACCAATGGCTCCTGTTGCAATTGCACCAAGAAAAGCATCTTTAGAAGAGAATTTAGTCAAATAAGTTATGGCATCATCATATTTTTTCAAATTCAAATAAGCAATTCCAGCATAATAATTAGCAACATTTCCAGAATCAGTACCCGAATATTGGCTTGCGATTCCTGTTGCTCCTTGCTTCCCTTCCGATCCTTTTAAAACCAAATTGTACAGGGAATCTTGTTTTTTTGCATCGGTTGCATCTGCTGCCAATTGGAAATTAGTTTGTGCCACAAATAAATCTGCCGTTGCATTTTCTTCTTTTGGCGTAACAATGAATTTTTGATACGATAAATATCCAATAGTAACCAAAGCTGCTGCAGCGATTACTCCCATAATATATTTTTGGTTTCTAGCAACCCACTCCTCTGTTCTTGAAGCCGTTTCATCTAAAGCGTCAAATGCTTTTGCTGTGGTACTATCTTTAGCTTCAACATTTGGAGTATCATCTATAAAATTAGCATCTACTTTTTCTTCTTTTTCTTTTGGTGCTTTGTAACCTCTTTTATTATAAGTTGCCATTTAAATTTAATTTAGTGTGCGCAAAAATAAAATTTTTATTCATATTTAAAAGCGATTTTTATCGATATTTTTCAATAATTTGCACCCTCTTACAAAAACAGAATTGAAAATTGCCATTTTTGTACTATTAGTAAGCCATTACAAATGTTTTTAAAAAAACTTTCTTTATTTAATTATAAAAATATTTCGGAAGCCAGTTATCATTTCGATACCAAAATCAACTGTTTTGTTGGTAAAAATGGTGTCGGAAAGACCAATGTGCTTGATGCTATTTATCATCTGGCCTATGGAAAGAGCTATTTTAATCCGCTTGCCGTTCAAAATATTAAGCATGGTGAAGAATTTTTTGTAATTGATGGCGAATTTGAAAAGGTGCAACGTAACGAACAAATTGTAAGCAGTTTTAAAAAAGGACAAAAGAAAATCTTAAAGCGCAACGGCAAACCCTACGAAAAGTTTTCAGATCACATTGGATTTATTCCTTTGGTAATAATCTCGCCGGCAGACAATGATCTAATTATTGAAGGAAGTGAAACTCGAAGAAAGTTTATCGATAGTGTAATTTCGCAATTGGACGTTACGTATTTGCAAGAATTGATTCAGTATCAAAAAATAATTGGTCAACGCAACGCTTTGTTGAAATATTTTGCACTGAATCGTGTTTTTGAGACCGATACATTATCGATTTATAACGAACAACTGAATGCTTTAGGGCAACCAATATTTGAAAAAAGAAAACGTTTCATAGAAGAATTTCTCCCTATTTTTAACAAACATCATCAAGCCATTACGGGTGCTGCGGAAGAAGTGCAATTGGTGTACGAAAGTCATTTATTTGAACACGACACACTCACATTATTAGAAGAAAATTTAGCCAAAGATCGGGCGTTACAATATACTTCTGCGGGCATTCACAAAGATGATTTAGCCTTTCAAATTGATCAGTATCCGATTAAGAAATTTGGTTCACAAGGGCAACAAAAATCTTTTTTAATTGCTTTGAAATTAGCTCAATTTGAATTTGTAAAGAAACAATCGGGTGAAAAACCTATTTTACTTTTTGATGATATTTTTGACAAATTAGATGAAACGCGGGTAAGCAAGATTATCGAAATGGTAAATCAAGAGGAGTTTGGACAATTGTTTATTTCGGACACTCACACGGATCGTACTGAAAACATTGTAAAAACAACACATCAATCCTATAAAATATTTAACTTGTAAGTATTACTTGTATACCTTATTTTTACCTCATTAATTTGGACAAAAAACAATCCTATGATATCAAAAGAAGCCTTACAATTTCTGGAAGATTTAATTGCCAATAATAACACCGAATGGATGCATGCCAACAAAAAAAGGTATGACAACTATAAAAAAGACTACCATAGTTTTATTGCCTCCGTTTTGGCTGAAATGAAACCTTTGGATCCTTCGTTGGAACCTTTGGAAGTTAAAAATTGTACGTTCCGAATCAATCGCGATATTCGTTTTAGTAAAGATAAATCGCCCTACAAAACCAATATGGGTGTTTGGATGTCACAGGACAAAAATCGTAAAAATGCGCCGGGTTACTATATCCACTTTGAGAAAGGAAATTGCTTTATTGCCGGTGGTGTTTGGTGTCCGGAACCGAACGAACTAAAATTGATTCGGAAAGAAATTGAATTTTTCCATGACGATTTAGAAGCAATCGTTTGTGATAAAAACTTCAAAAAAGAATTTAAAGAATTATCTCGTGAAGAAGGAAACTTCTTGAAAAAAGCACCTAAAGATTTTGATCCCAATCATCCTGCTATTGAATTTTTAAAACTTAAGAGCTTTACAGCATCCCATAAAATCGATGAAAAAGAGTTTTCTCAAAATGACTTTAGTCAAAAGATAGCAAAACAATTGATTGCATTGAAACCGCTGAATGATTTTTTGAGACGAGCGTTGGAGATTAATGATTGATGATTAATGAATTAGGAATTACTTATGAAGATTTACGATAACTTTTCTTTAAAAAAATACAACACCTTTGGGATTGAAGCCAAAGCGAAGCAATTTGTTGCGGTACACAATATCGTTGAATTGAAAATGATTCTGGAACAGCATCAAGGCGACAAAAAATTTATTTTGGGAGGCGGTAGTAATATGTTGTTGACGCAAGATATTGATGCTTTGGTGATTCATATAGATTTGAAAGGCAAACGCATTCTTAAAGAAGATGATGATTTTGTGTGGGTGGAGAGTAATGCTGGTGAAGAATGGCATGAATTTGTCTTATGGACAATTGACCAAAACTTTGGTGGCTTGGAAAACATGTCATTAATACCAGGCAACGTGGGAACGACTCCTGTACAAAATATTGGAGCTTACGGCACAGAGATTAAAGACACTTTTGTTTCTTGCGAGGCTATGCATATTGACACACAAAGGATGAAAACGTTTACCAAAGAAGAATGTCATTTTGGGTATCGCGAAAGTATTTTTAAACAAGAAGCCAAAGATCAATATGTCATTACTTCAGTGGTTTATAAGCTGACCAAACGAAATCATAAAATAAATACATCTTATGGAGATATTACTAGTGAATTGGCCAAAAACAACATTCAAATTCCAACGTTGAAAGATGTTTCCAATGCCGTGATTGCCATTAGACAAAGTAAATTGCCAGACCCGAAAGAATTAGGCAACAGTGGTAGTTTTTTTAAGAATCCTATAATCTCCAAATCCCTATTTGAAAAAGTTCAAGAGCACTTTCCCGAAATAAAATTCTTTGAAGTTTCTGCTACCGAAGTTAAAGTGCCTGCAGGCTGGCTCATTGAACACGCCGGATTGAAGGGATATCGAAAAAATGACGCTGGCGTACATAAAAACCAAGCCTTAGTTTTGGTTAATTATGGAAATGCTTCGGGTCAAGAGATTATAGATTTATCGCGTTATGTTCAAAAAACTGTTTTCGATAAATATGGCATTGCGATTGAAGCCGAGGTGAATGTGATTTAGAGAGATAATCGTATACAGCAAAAGGATGTGGTGCGGAATTATAAGTTTTTTTTAGTCTATATCATCTTCAAAAATTTAGGAATTTGTATTCAACATAATAGTTCTTGGTGAATTTGCAAAAGTCTTATTTTCACATCTGATAAAATAACACTTAAATCGATGGATAAATTAGCATAAATTTTACTTTCTTTTGAATACTATTTTTCCGAATTCAACTTTAAAAACAAGAAGTTTATCATCTACAAATGCAATTTCTGCATCATCATCAATACTTCCTTCTTCAGATAAATCTCTTTTTTGAACTAACTTTTTTCCGTCAATTGAAATTTTAAAACTACCAGTAATAGCTGGCGAGCCATCAGTTGCCTTAGTGGCAACAAATCTTCCATCAGCGCCAAAACACACTTCTGACTTTTCTGATTGCTTGCTCAATTCTTCTAAAAAATTGTCTTTTTTGTTAAGCTGTACTTCTTTGAACACCCAACAACCCAATATTTTTTCAGAATTGGACTTTTGAGCAATAGAATGTAAAGAAAAAGACACAAAAAGAGATACTAGCAGAATTTTAAGATATTGCATGTTAAAAAACAAGTATTATAAAAAATTTTAGACTCGGTACTTCCAAAAAACTAAATTTAGGTGCACACTAAGCTTTATAGATTCAAATATACTACTTTTTAAATCTGTATAAAAATAACTCATTTTTAAATTGTTGGAAAAATTAAGAAGTTTATGCAGCTATGCGTTCAACAACAAACGTTTATTACTCGATATCACTTTTAAATTTTTTATGGCACATTTTACCGAATACATTGTTTTAAATTACTTTGGTTGCACCTTATTTTCTATCGGAACAAGTTTTTATTTATTTTAGTATCTAAATGTTTAATAATGTTTAATTTTGCAATGTGAAGAAATTTGTAATCATACTAGTGCTCGCGATAATCTTAAAACCGGTACTTCCCGTATTGGACTATATCGTGAACTATCAGTATATTGCAACGGTTCTTTGTGAGAATAAAGATAAACCTCAACTCAATTGTTGTGGAAAGTGTCATCTAAAAAAAGAATTGGCCAAGGCATCTGAAGGCGAAAAGCCAAATTCATCAGATAAAAAAGACATAACTAAGCATGAGATTGAAGTATTATTTTATAAAGATATTGCCTCATTAGTAATCACTCCAATTAATTTTGAGACGGAAAGAATAAACATAGACAATTATATTAATTTTTATGTTCACTTAAAAAGTTGTTCTGAATTTCATCCGCCCACCGCAGTTTAGATTTTATTGTTTTAAAAATGCAACACTTCGTTACGAAACAAATGTAATGGAGATACTGCTAGTATAATTAAATTTAAGAAAAAACGTTAATGAAAAATATTTTAAAAAAGTCAATTGCTGTGGTTGCAATTGCAACGTTATTAACATCTTGCAATAAAAATGAGGATGCAATTCTGGGGACAGGAACGTTAAAAATTCAATACGAAAATGGTTTTGCAGGTAATGAATTAGTACTTGGAAGTCCCACTGTAGCTACTTCTCAAGGTGAGGTCTTGAAAATAAATACAATTAAATACATTATCAGTAATATTGTTTTGTACAATGAAAACGGAGATGTATTTACATATCCAAAATCTCAAAGTTATTTTATTGTAGACGAGCAAACTCCCGCAAGTTTACTTATTAGTTTGCCTAATGTTCCCGCAGGAAATTATAACAAAATCAAATTTGGAATTGGAGTTGACCAAGCACAATACAACTTAGGAGTATCTGGACAAGGAAATTTCTGGACGCAAGCGCAAGCTGCCGGAATGGATTGGAATCAAGGATATAAATACTTACGATTTGAAGGAACTTTTACGGCTACAAGTGCTACTCCAGCTATAAACACCGATACACCATATACTGTTCAAACTGGTCTTACCACTGCGGATTATAACTATCGAGAAGTAACTCTAAATTTGCCAACAAGTGCATTAGTGAGAACTACTATTTCTCCTCAAATTCATTTAAGCACCGACTTATCAAAAACTATTGATGGCACTAACAAAGTGAGTTTAGCTTCAAATACAACTGTAGGAAGTGGAGCATCAATTACAGGAGGTACTGTTTTAAGTCAAATTAGTGACAATATCCCGTCAATGTTTTCTGTAGAACACGTTCATAATGATCCAAACTAAAAAGCAAAAAAGAGCCGACTAGGATATAAAACTAATCAGCTTTTTTCACTTTGTCAATCATTATGAGAAAAATAATAATAGTTTTTCTGTTGGTTTTTCAAGTTGCAAATGCCACAGAAAAAGATAGTTTATTACATCCTAATCCCATCAAAAGATACTATGTGTTTTTAGAAGAGGACGATGAATGTGATGCCTGCGGTTGTTCGGCAAGCGGAGGAAGCATGGGGTTTAGCTCGATGCTAAACAATAACTTTGTTGGACTTCGCTATGTACACCAAAGTTATACGACCAAAGAAGGAATCTTTAATGATTCTCCTTGGATCGATGAAAATTTCAATACTATACAGGTTTGGTCTAGAATTCCGATTACAAAACGAATTCAATTGACGGCTTTGTTGCCTTATCATGACAACAATAGAACGATTCCAACGACTGGAAAAGAAAGTATATCGGGTGTTGGCGATTTAACCATTATGGGAATGTATGGCGTGGTTATTTCTAAAGTTGATAGTACTACCGTGTATTCTCATAAATTGCAACTAGGCGGCGGAGTGAAAGCTCCAACTGGGAAATATAACACTGACAGTAATGGCACTTTAAACCCGAGTTTTCAATTGGGAACCGGAAGTTGGGATTATATTTTAGTGACGGAATATGTTCTAAAAAGAAAGCAACTCGGACTAAACAATGCTATTAGCTATACCTTCAAGACTGAAAATCAAAAACAATATCAGTTTGGGAATCAATTCAATTATGGGAGTACGCTGTTTTATTTGTTAGATTTAAAACCTATTAAATTAGTGCCTCAAATTGGTTTTGCAGGTGAAGTATATGCTTCCAATAAGCAAGTGCAACAAGACGTAATAGGTACAAAAGGGTCTATTTTGTTTAGCAAATTTGGTTTAGAAATTGGCCAAAACAAACTTTCTTTGGGATTGAATGCCATGCTGCCCATGAACCAAAATCTAACAGGTGGAAATGTAAAAGCCAATTATAGATTGGGAATAAACTTTAATTATAGTTTATAATCTCACAAACTATTTTTCTTAACAATGCCTCCAAAAAGCTCGACACTATTTGGAGGTATTTTGTTCTAATTTGACAGCTAATTTATAAAGGATATAAGAATTAAGAATAATAAAAGGAATCATCAAGAATAAATGGGGTTTGGTAATCATTACCATTAGATATATTCCCAACATTACCAATGATGCGATGATGGCTTTCTTTTCCCAATTACTTTTTAACAAAGGAAAAATTAAAAATAAAGGATTAAATAAAAGTACATTATAATTCCACAAAATTTCTTTATGTAACGAATACAATCCTACAAGGGAAAGAAACAATCCTAACAATCCTGCAACAAAAAGATAGGTAAAAAAAATCGGTTTCTTATTAGTAATCACAATTAAAAAAAGTAATAACGCAATAAAGTAACTACTATCGACAAATGAAAAGGTTTTCTTTAAAGGCAGCCCTTTTACAATTACTTCAGTTTTATTTACTAGGGGTTTTCCATTACTTTTAGCTTTACTTAAACTGTGCATTAATTCAACAGGGAGAAATAATTTTACAGCTTTTGTATCTGTTTTGGCTCCAAAAATGATATTGATTCCCAGTTTATAATAAAAGTGATTTTCAAAATAAGGATACAACAATTCACGATAAGAAATGGATTTGTCATCCACTTTTTGAATCAATTCACTACCAATTATTTTATTGATTTTCTCCACCGTCATTGAAGTACAGTTGCGGTCAATAAATTTGTAGGTATAACTTCGTTCGTCAGAAAACAAGGAAGCATTTAATAACTCAAATAGTTCCTGCTTTTGTATCGACGAAAAATTTAGAGTTTGTTCTACTACCTCTCTATTCTCACTTTGATATTCAAAGATAAAATCTTCAAAAGAAGTTGCATTTATAAAATATTGCAAATCTCCCTTTACAAATTTGAGATAGAAATTCTCAATTCTAAAATCAAAAGCACCATAGTTGTACACTACATCTAAATGGTTTATGGAGTCCTTAATTCTAATAGCGGTATGACCAAAAGTAGTGTAAAGTTCATCGCCCCTTCCACAGGTTAAAATGCTAACCGAAGCTTTTTCGGACAAAGCCGGATTTTGAGAAAAACTTATGAAATAAAAGAATAGAAATAATGGAATCAGTATTTTTTTCATCATAACAGCTATCTAAAAATGCTTAAATCTACTTTTACAGAAAATATATTGGAATATAATCCCGCGCTTTGATTTCCTAAATTAGTTAAGGCATAATCTACCTCAATGCCTTTATATTTAAAGCCTAAACCTATATTGGGTTGAACTCCCAATTTTTTAGTATTATCTAGTTGCGTAACGGTTTGAAAATTTCCAACTCCAGCTCTTAAAAAAACTAAATCAATATAACTGTATTCAAATCCAAAAGCAGGATCAATACTCACTAAAGAAGTTGACAGTAAATCGTTGGTTCGTACAAACTGCATGTTCAAATTTCCAGACGCAAGAAGACTCGTTTCATTGTGAAAATCAAATCTTTTTGACATACCAAATTGTGCTTTGGGTAATGTAATTTCAGTACTTTCGGGCAAAGCATCGTTCTGTCCGGTGATAGCATTTTTAATTGTATTATATTCATCTTGGTTGATACTCCATACATTATATGTAGTAGTAATATCTCGCAACATCAATCCAAAGTGCCAATCATCACGCTCAAATTGTAATCCAACATCAAATCCGAATCCCCATGAATTAGCAAAGGTTCCGATAACTCTTCTGATAATTTTGGTATTTATACCGTATTGAAGACCGGAAAATTTTAACTTTCGGGCATAGGAAAAAGTCAATCCATAATCGGCCGTTGAAAACTTACTGATTCTGTTGTAATCTATATTGCCATTGCCATCAATAAGTTGTGTAGTATTTAAAATATCATCTACTCCAAAACGAATTAACGATAAACCCCAAGCACTTTCATTATCAATAGGTTTTGCATAAGCGGCATAATCGTATTGTGCGATATTGGCAAAATAACTAGCGTGCATAAAGGCTACTTGACCGTCCTCAATCTGCATTAAACCAGCAGGATTCCAATATACTGAATTAACATCCTTAGTATGCGCAACCGCCGCATTGGACATCCCAAGCGCCGCGGCATCAACACCAATATTCATAAACTCATTAGAATATTTTCTAACAGATTGCCCTAAAGATACGATGGAAAATAACAGAAAAATGAATCCCTTTTTTTTCAATTGTGATGTTATTACAAACCGAAGTTTTTTTATTTGTTGTCAAAAATAGAAATTATTAACGAGGTTACTTCTTACTTTTGAAAAATTATATCAAAGTTTAGTGCCTTTAAAAATCTCTTTTAAAAACGTGCTTGTCTTTAACTTATTGTGCTAAATTTGTCAATTATAAAATAAAAAAGATGACCTTGAAAAAACACATTCCCAATATAATAACGTTACTTAACCTATTCTGCGGCTGTATTGCAATAGTCATGACCGCTGAGTTACAATTTGAAATGGCTTTTTATTTTGTTTGTTTAGGAATCTTTTTTGATTTTTTTGATGGTTTTTTTGCTCGAAAATTTGGTGTTTCGGGGCCACTTGGTGTGCAATTAGACTCACTTGCCGACATGGTAACGAGTGGTGTTGCTCCGGGATTTGTGATGTTTTGTATGTTATCAATTAACAATTTTTCTACCTCTAATTATTTTCCTTATTTAGCATTTATAATAACCTTAGGGGCTTGCTATCGCTTAGCAAAATTCAATATCGATACCCGTCAATCGGATTTCTTTATAGGTTTACCCACTCCTGCCAATGCGCTGCTCATAATGAGTTTGCCGCTTATTATTAAGTATAATTCAATTACTTTTATAGGAGATTTATTATCGAACAAATGGTTTTTACTTGTTATTATTGTATTCAGTGCTTTTATAATGAATGCCGAAATTCCGCTATTTTCATTAAAAATAAAAGATTTCAGTATTCAGAAATATAAAGTACAAATTGGATTTTTACTTATTTCAGTGCTTTTGATTTTGACGTTACAATTTCTTGCTATTCCTTTGATTATAATCACTTATGTTTTATTATCTGTTATGAATTCGCTATTGACCAAAAAATAGATTTCAATAAACTACATAAGATTAATGACAAAAAGAGCTTCAAGAAAACCAAATAGTAGGAGAAGATCAACGAAAAAGAATAAAACTGTTTTTTCTACACGATTTTACATTATTGTACTTCTTCTTTTTGGTGTTTGCTTCACCACCTTCCACTATAGAGAAGCTTTGCTTTATTATTTTGGTTACAAAACCAATAAAATATCCAAAGAAGATAAGGTTGCTCAAGCAAGAATTTACCAAGTATTACATAAATACAAAGATCGAGTTGTTGGATTTGATGTTTCCCAATTTCAAGGGGACATTCATTGGGAAGAAATCGATTCGGTAGAAGGATATAAATTGCATTTTGTTTTTGTTAGAGCTACGGCTGGCAGTGATAAATTAGATTCTAAATTTAGAGAAAATTGTGAGGAAGCTAAAAAAAATCATTTTATTCGTGGAGCTTATCATTATTACCGACCCAACGAAAATTCATTAGAACAAGCTCAAAATTTTATTAAAAACGTTACGCTAGAAAAAGGCGACTTCCCTCCTGTTTTAGATATTGAAAAATTATCCGAAAACCAATCCACAGATAGTTTGAAAACCGGATTGAAACGTTGGTTAGAGGCTGTCGATAGGCATTATAATAAAAAACCAATCATTTATACTGGCGAAAAATATTACAATGATTTTTTAAAAAAAGAGTTCAAAGGATATACTTTTTGGATTGCCAATTATAATTTTTTTGTCGAAAATATTAAAGACGATTGGTTGTTTTGGCAATTTACAGAAAAGGCAAGAATTAAAGGAATTTCAGAGCAAGTTGATATTAATATCTTTAATGGAACACCAATGATGCTACAATATTTGATAATTCCAAATTAGATTTGTACCTTTGTTTAATAAATTTGACTTTTCGATGAACAAAGTAAAACAGCAGTTCAGTATTAAAGATTTAGAAAATCTTTCTGGAATTAAAGCCCATACCTTACGTATTTGGGAAAAACGGTATCAAATTTTCAATCCGAGTCGAACTGAAACTAACATTAGGCTTTATTCTCTTGACGAATTGCAAAAGTTATTAAGCATTTCTTTTCTAAATGGTTATGGCTACAAAATTTCTCGTGTTGCCGAATATTCTGAAGCGGAATTAAATAAGTTGGTAAAACAAGTCTATTCTGAAAAAACTAATGCCGGTTTTTCCATAAATGTGCTAAAAGTAGCGATGCTAAATTTTGACGCAGTGTTGTTTAATGAAACTTATCGAGAGTTGTCTAAAACCAAAAATTTTAGTCAAATTTTTCTACAAGTGTATATTCCGTTTTTACGAGAAATTGGAATGCTTTGGCAGACAAATGCTATCAAACCAATTCATGAACATTTCATTAGTTATTTGATTCATCAGAAGTTAATTGAAAATATTAGTTTGATTCAAACAGAAGAACAATTAATTAACAATGATCGAACTATTGTTTTGTTCCTTCCTGAAAATGAAGTACATGAAATTTCGTTAATGTTTATAAATTATCAACTGATCAGTAAAGGATATAGAACCATATATTTAGGCTCAAGTGTACCGTATAATGATTTGCTAGAACTTAATAAATTTTATGACAATGTTCAATATGTTTCTTATTTTACTATTATGCCTCATATTGACGATGTAGACAAGTATTTATCTGATTTTCAAAAAGATATTCTTGATAATAACTCAAGTAAATTATATATTTCTGGAAATCAATCTAAAAAAATTGATGCAAAATATTCATCAGTTTTTAAATTTGACGCTATTGAAGATTTAGTAGATTCGATTTAACTTTTGTTCAATCTTCACGTGTTCGATAATAAACTAATTTTGTTAAACAAAATAAAAAAATGAAAATTGCTATAATTGGTTCTGGTTTTTCATCTTTGGCAGCATCATGCTATTTAGCGCAAGCGGGTTATGAGGTGACTGTATATGAAAAAAATGCAACTGTTGGTGGAAGAGCACGACAGTTAAAAGACAAAGGATTCACGTTTGATATTGGTCCAACATGGTATTGGATGCCCGATGTTTTTGAAAAATTCTTTAATGATTTCAATAAAAAACCTTCCGACTATTATGCTCTAGAAAAGCTTTCGCCTGCCTATAAAGTGTATTTTGGCGAAAATGATGTTATTGATATCGCTGATAATTTGAAGGATATTGTTACTACATTCGAATCAATTGAAAAAGGTAGTGGCAAACAACTTGAATCATTTATTGGGGAAGCCAAATCAAATTATGATATTGCTATCAAAGATTTGGTGTATCGACCAGGTGATTCTATTTTAGAATTAATTACTTTGGAAACCGCAAAGCGCGTAAGTCAATTTTTTTCTACTATAAGTAAAACTGTCAAATCTAAATTTAAAGATTACAGATTACAACAGATTTTAGAATTTCCTGTACTATTTTTGGGTGCAAAACCATCCAATACTCCTGGTTTCTACAATTTTATGAATTATGCCGATTTTGGTTTGGGGACATGGCATCCCAAAGGAGGAATGTATAAAGTGGTAGAGGGAATGGAGCGTTTGGCAATAGAATTGGGGGTAAAATTTGAAACCAATGCTAATGTTGAAAAAATTATCGTTGAAAATAATAAAGCAGTCGGTTTGGTTGTAAATGGATTATCTTTAAAAGCAGATGTAGTTCTCAGTGGTGCAGATTATCATTTTACAGAAACATTATTCGAGCCATTTCTACGTCAATCTGTTGAAAAATATTGGGATGCTAACACA
>CAZSZH010000016.1:0-46113 GCA_964610785.1 uncultured Flavobacterium sp.
CATCGTATATAAAGTAAAACGAAAAAAAGAAGAGAACAATTCCAAGTAAGCGCATAATTCCAACGTATATTCTATTATTCAAAAATGCTTTGGAGCGTTCCACTAAAAAAGCCACGCTTATTTTTGAACCAACCATCATAATATAAAACGAAACGAAGAAGAAAACTAAAGCAATCAGGTTAATTCCGTAAGCCTTTAATGCAAGCGGGGAGCCTACTGTAACCCAGAAAAGGTATGGATGCGGACTTAAGAAATTGGCAACAATCCCTTTCTTTAACGACATTGTTCCTGGAGCGGATTTATCGATATTAAACCCTTTAGTCTTAATTGTTTCATAGCCCAGCCAGGCAATAAAAACTCCGCCGGGTAAAGATATAAGGCCGAGTACGATATGGAATTGAGAAAGAGCCGAAAAAATAAATGAAGCTGATAGTTTGATTTTTCAAACAGAATCTCAATTGAAAGAATTAGGAGATAAAATTTCTGATGAGCATAAAACAGGTATTGAATATGCTTTGACTGAATTGAGAATGGCACACCAATCACAAGATATTGAAGCGATTCAAAAAGGTTTAGATAATGTAAATGCTGCATGGAAAACGGCTACTGAAGCTATGTATGCCCAAGGTGAAGCTGGACAAGCTCAAGAAGCGCAACCAAAAGCGGAAACTCAGGGAGATAATACACAAGATGTAGAATTTGAAGAAGTTAAGTAATCTTTTAGACAAAAAGATAATAGACTTTTAGATAATAGACTAAACCGAGTAAGTAATTGCTCGGTTTTTTTATGTTCTATTTTGCATTTTTACAATAATTAGAGTATGCGGAAAAGTAATAGCCGCTAGAAATGAGAAAAATACTGCATTGAATAGTTCTTTATCTCTAAAAATATAATAGATAAGTAATATTCCAATCAAAGATAGCATCCAATAAATAAAAGCCGATTTAAAATAAATTATAAAATTATTGATTGTAAAATCTCCATACATGTAATTTATCTGCTCCTTAATGGAAGGAATACTATGCCACATAACAAAATAAATTGCAAATGCCCAAATCAATTCGGCTGTTTTAAAAATTATGGCAAAAACCAATAAATAGAATATATTAATTAAAATTTGATTTTTAAAATTTAAAGATTTTCTGTTTATATCAAAAGAAGATATCATTAGAGCAATTCCTATTCCAATAGTTATCCATGCAAAATTTATAATATTAATGGAATGATTTATAATATTGCTCACAATTAATTTAACTTCTTTATCGTGAAAATAAAATAGCATTGAAAAAATAAACAATCCGTAAATTGTTTGAAAAATAATAATAGAAATTCTGTTTTCAGATTTTTTTAAATAATTCCAATGCTGTTCACCAAAATGATACCCACTAAAAATTAGAAATAAAAATAATGCAAAAGTCGGAACAGAATAAAATAACAATATTCCAAAAATTATTATCAACACATAATAAAAAACTATCTTTTTAAAGGATTTATTAGAATTTTGATTATTAATTTTAGCGTATAATGCTAAATCGTTTGCGCCATGCAAAATTCCTAATAAGAAAATTACTACAAATCCAGCGATTTGTTGATATGTCTTTGAAAAATATACATTTATCCAAAGTCCAAAAAAGCTAAAGATTACGGCAAATTTATATAGTTTAGACATTTATTTTTGTTTAAATATATAAAAAATATATTAAACAAATTTTTTTATTGTTTAACAATTTGTATTTTTGATTAAACAAATAATATTAAATATTTTAATTATGTCAAATTTATTCTTATTTCCTTCGCTTGTTGCGAAAATGCTCCCTACTGATTATGTGGGATTTACTTTTTTTGTTGGTTGCATGGCAATGATGGCTGCATCAGCTTTCTTCTTTCTTTCATTAAATCAGTTTGATAAGAAATGGAGAACATCAGTACTTGTTTCAGGTTTGATTACATTTATTGCTGCAGTTCATTATTTCTACATGAGAGATTATTGGGCTAGTTTTGGTGAATCTCCAACATTTTTCCGTTATGTAGACTGGGTTCTAACGGTTCCATTAATGTGTGTTGAATTTTACTTAATTCTTAAAGTCGCAGGTGCTAAAACATCATTATTGTGGAAAATGATCATTTATTCACTCATCATGTTGGTTACAGGTTATTTTGGAGAAGCTGTAGATCCAGGTAATGCTTGGATTTGGGGATTAGTTTCTGGAATAGCTTACTTTGGAATTGCTTATGAAATTTGGTTAGGTGAAGCTTCTAAACTTGCTTCTGCTGCAGGTGGAAATGTTTTAGCTGCTCATAAAATCTTATGTTGGTTTGTATTAGTGGGTTGGGCTATTTATCCATTAGGATATATGTTAGGAACCGATGGCTGGTATACATCGCTACTTGGAAAAGGAAATGTCGATGTAGCTTATAATATTGCAGATGCAATAAATAAAATTGGTTTTGGATTAGTAATTTACAACCTTGCTGTAAAATCGCAAAAAGATTAATTTTTAGTTTTTAGTTTGTTTTATAAGAGAAACCGAGTAAGAAATTGCTCGGTTTTTTCGTTTCTATTTATAATATTAATTTCTTTGTATATTGTATGCTATTAAATAACCAATCAGAATATGAAAAAATTAATTTTACTTTTCGCACTCTAATTTGTTAGTATGTCCTTCTTTGGTCAGAAAAAAAAATCTGTTGCTCCTACTGCTGCAACTATTAGTTTAGCTAAAGTAGATAATGTAGTTGCTGAAGTTAAAAGTGGAAATTTTCAAATAATAATAGAGGGTAAGGAGCTATTGTTGTCAAACCGGTTGATTCAAAATTTTCACCTATTGATTGTAAATTAACGTCATTTAAAGCTGGCGGTTCTGTTTTATATTTATTTACTTGGACAGAGAAAAGTCAAAACAAAACGGATTTAAAAAAAGAGGATATTGTTGCTGTATATTCTAATATTTATGACGTTACCTCAAAAAAATTGTTTTTGAAAACAAGCAGGTAACCACTAAAATTACCGAGAAAGTTTTTTTGGATAAGCTAAAACAAGCTAGTGAAACACAACAAAAAATTCGTAGAGAAGGGCTTGAATTTAAATTGAATCCTGATGGAACCATATCGAAGAAAAACAAAACTCAGGAAAGTAAGTTAATTTATGATACTTCAAAAAAAGAGTTTGTATTCAAGAAAAAGTAAACTAATACTTCGATTAGAGTTATAGATAAGAAATCGATGCATTATTTTTTTATAGCTTCTTCATATTTTTCACCAACTTTTTTCCAATTGATAACATTAAAGAAAGATTCAATATATTTTCTTCTTTTATATTGATAATTCAGATAATAGGCATGTTCCCATAAATCTAGAGCAAGTATTGGAGTTCCTGCAATTTCTGCATGAGGCATTAATGGATTATCTTGATTGGCAGTGTTGCATATTTGTAACTTTCCCGATTTATCTACTACTAACCACGCCCAACCCGAACCAAATTGCTTTTCGGCAGATTCTTCAAATTTTATTTTAAAATTTTCAAATGAACCAAAGTCTTTATCAATTGATTTTGCTAAAGTATCGGTAGGACTTCCAGCTTTTTTAGCTCCGATAATATTAAAAAACAAGGTATGATTGTAGTAGCCTCCTAGATTATTTCTCAAATCGGCTTTATTCATATCTAATTTTTTAAAAATATCTTCTAAGGGGATTTTTTCGAGTTCTGTACCAGCTAATACTTTGTTAAGATTGTTGGTGTAGGTAAGATAATGTTTAGAGTAATGAAGTTCCATGGTCATCGCATCTATGTGAGGCGTATGAGTATCATAAGTGTAGGGGAGTTTGGTAAGTTCAAATGCTCCTGATTCAGCTTTAACATCATCGGGTGATCCGATAGTCATTTTCTGTTGTGCCGTTGGAAGAGGGACCTCTACCACTTCGGTATATTTTTTTCTTTTGCAAGAACCAATTGAAAAGGCCAAAAAAATAGTGAATAAGAAATAGATTATTTTTTTCATATTATCTTTTTTTTGCTAATGCAGTAATGGCTTCGATATACAATTCTTTACATTCTTCCTGCGTCAGATGACTTATTTGCATCCACGCATTCATCTTAAAGGCATTTCTTAAATCGTAGACCGGATAGACTCGACTGTCAATTGTGCCATGAGTAGACTGTTTATATAACGCATACAAACGCAATTGAACATCTTGAGGTAATTCTGCTTGAGTCATCGTATTGGCGAGCTCAACAGCTTTTTCAAATCGTGTATCTAAATCCTTTTCTTGCATTTATTTCGTTGCAATGATTGTTTTATTTCCGATTGCTTTTTGATTTAATCTTACATTGATGATTGTACCCAAAGGAAAATATAAATCCACTCGTGAACCAAATTTAATAAAACCTGCATCATCTCCTTGACGAACATTCATGCCTTCTTCGGCATAATTTACAATACGCTTTGCCAACGCTCCTGCAATTTGGCGGTACATAATCTCACCAAAAACTCTATTTTCAATAACAACTGTTGTTCGTTCATTTTCAGTACTCGCTTTAGGATGCCATGCCACTAAGTATTTACCAGGGTGATGTTTACTGTATTTTACTTTTCCGCTGGTAGCATAACGGGTTACGTGAACATTTATGGGCGACATAAAAATTGAAACTTGTAGGCGTTTATCTTTAAAATATTCTGGTTCAAAAACTTCTTCAATAACGACCACTTTACCGTCTACAGGTGCGGTGATTATATTATCATTAATCTCCAAAGTCCTTACTGGATTTCTAAAAAATTGCAGTATCAATAAGAGTAAGGCTAACAATAGATATTGGATAGGCTTTAAAATCCAGGGATTTGAAAATACTAATGGTGATACTAATAGCAATATGACAAATAATGCTAGGGAAATAAAAATAATCTTTGCGCCTTCTTTATGAAACATAATTTAAAATTTGATAAAACAAAAATACAAATGGTGCTACAAATATAACACTATCTAGTCGATCTAAAATGCCTCCGTGTCCGGGCATTATTTTTCCGCTGTCTTTAACACCAGCAATTCGTTTAAATTTGGATTCTATTAAATCGCCAATTGTGCCTATAATTCCCACAATTAGTGCTATCGTACACCAAATTAGTATTGATTTTTCACTGAATTTAGGACTGGCTTTTATGTAAAATTTTGATATTAAATAACCGGCAAATACAGCAAATACAATACCACCAATAAATCCTTCTATCGTTTTTTTTGGTGAAATTCTCTCTAATAATTGATGTTTCCCGATTGATTTTCCCACAATATAAGCAAAGGTGTCATTGGTCCATATCAAAATAAATAAACCAATAATTATTTTAGGATTATAACTTTTTACTCCAAAGGATATTTTTGTAATAAACACAAACGGTAAAATAATATACCCAAGAAGATAAAGATATTTAGAAGAGGTACTTATTTTTTGAATGTTGTCGTAAAAAAGAAAAATAATACATTTTATAGAAACCACTAAGGTAATGGCTAGTAGAATGTTATTAATCGTATTATTGTTTACAGAAAAGTCTAGTGTCGAATTGAGATTTTTATTTAAAAAAGATAGTGTCTGGCTTTTATAACTGCTTATTAATGTGATAATACCGTAAGTGCATGTAGCTAATACTAGTGGAAATACCTTGTGAATTTGAATTAAATTACAAAATTCGTAAACCGCAATAACTAAGAATACTCCAAATAGAATATAAAAACTTTCGGTAGAAAATAAGATAGAAGCTAGTAATAACAATATGTATATTGCACCAGAAATTGCTCGCTTTAAAGTTTCATTCATTTTTATAAATCTTCAAGAAGCAATAAATAAAGATTTTTAGCACAACTTCCATAGGTTAGGAAATCTTCATCTTGTACTTTTTCAAAATATTTAATGGTGGTAATATTGGAAGGATAATCCTTATTGTATTTCTTTTTTATGCTTCGAAGACCATCGCTTTTGGATTCTAGAATCTGACTGGTCGTGGCCAAAATAACAATATTATCTGGGAGTTCGTTTGGTTTTCTATCTTTAATTTGTTTTGATGAAAATAAAACCGAGCCTTCATCGGCAATAAGATTTTCGCAGCTAGCAAAAAAGAACTTCGGATTAGTTGGATGATTGTGAGGTAATTTATTTTCGTCTAACAAAGAAAACAATTGTGGCTCATTACATAACACTTCACTTTCGAACCAATCATTTTCTTCTAATATATTTTCAAATTGATCTTTAACTTCATTCAAATTTTCACAATAAATGAACTTACCTCCATTTTTTTTAAAATTAAATGTAAATAAGTCATCAACAGCAAGGTCAGAGGGTTTGGGAGCGTTGTACTCACTTTGGCTTTCCTCATCAGAGGCTTCATTCCCAGCGCCAAATATTTTTCTAAAAAGACTCATATTTTTGTATAAAATTCTTTATTTATCGATTGAAAACTTTCAAAGATAAAAAAATCTTAATTCAAAAGCGTTTTTTGAATTAAGATTTTTATTTTTTTTAATGAAATCTTATTTAAACCGATAAATCAGCCAAATCTTCTGAATCTTTATGATAAGGTCGTTTGCCAAAAATAGTTTCTAAATCATCTTTGAAAATAACTTCTTTGTCAATTAATATATCGGCTAATTCCAATAATTTGTCTTTGTTTTCTTGAAGAATTTGAATGGCTCTTTCATATTGCCCCTCAATTAACAAGGATATTTCCTTATCGATAGTAATGGCTGTATCTTCAGAGTAGGGTTTGCTAAAGCTATACTCACTTTGTCCAGACGAATCATAGTAGGTGATGTTTCCCAGTTTTTCGTTCAATCCGTAAATGGTCACCATCGCACGTGCTTGTTTGGTAACTTTTTCTAAATCGGATAGCGCTCCTGTTGAAATAGTATCAAAAACTACTTTTTCTGCCGCACGACCTCCCATAGTGGCGCACATTTCATCTAGCATTTGATCGGGACGAACAATCAATCGTTCTTCTGGCAAATACCAAGCTGCACCCAAACTTTGTCCTCTAGGAACAATAGTTACTTTAATTAATGGTGCTGCATGTTCGAGCATCCAACTAACGGTAGCGTGTCCTGCCTCATGAACAGCAATGGCTCTTTTCTCAGCTGGAGTAACAATTTTATTTTTCTTTTCTAAACCACCTACAATTCGGTCAACGGCATCTAGAAAATCTTGTTTGTCAACGGCTGTTTTATTATTACGAGCTGCAATTAAGGCCGCCTCATTACAAACATTAGCAATATCAGCACCAGAGAATCCTGGCGTTTGTTTCGCTAAGAAATCGGTGTCTAATCCTTCTACTTTTTTAAGCGGTGCGAGGTGAACCTCAAATATTTCTTTACGCTCACGAATGTCTGGTAAATCTACATAAATTTGTCTATCAAAACGTCCTGCACGCATTAAAGCTTTATCCAATACATCTGCTCGGTTGGTTGCTGCAATAACAATTACGTGGGTATCCGTTCCAAAACCATCCATTTCGGTAAGTAATTGGTTTAACGTATTTTCACGTTCGTCATTTCCACCAGACATATTATTCTTTCCTCTGGCTCTACCCACGGCATCAATCTCATCTATAAAAATAATCGAAGGCGATTTTTCTTTGGCTTGTTTGAATAAATCTCTCACACGAGAAGCTCCAACGCCCACAAACATTTCAACGAAGTCGGAACCCGACAAAGAAAAGAAAGGTACTTTAGCTTCGCCAGCAACCGCTTTCGCTAATAATGTTTTTCCTGTTCCTGGAGGACCAACGAGCAAGGCTCCTTTTGGTATTTTACCTCCTAAAATCGTATATTTTTCTGGATTTTTAAGGAATTCTACAATTTCTTGAACTTCCTCTTTAGCACCCTCTAATCCAGCTACATCTTTAAAAGTAGTTTTTACTTCTGATTTTTCATCAAATAATTTGGCTCTCGATTTACCAATATTGAAGATTTGACCGCCACCGCCACCAGAGCCACCAGCCATTCTTCTCATTAAATAAATCCAAACACCAATAATCAAAAGAAATGGCAATGCCTGAAAGAAAATTCCCGACCAATCGTCTTTTAATTTGAAATCATAATCTTTTAGCTTAAGCCCTGTTTTGGCTTTGATCAGTTTGTTCTCAAAGTTTTGAGCATCAGCAATTTCAAAAACATAATGCGGTCCTTTGTTCTTATTGCCAAATAGGTCTTTGGCTACTTTTTTGTTGGCTTTATCATTTTGAGCTGCCGCCGTAAGATAGGCTTCAGCTTGATTTTTATTGTATACAACTACTTTTTCAATTTGACCACTATTTAATAATTCATCAAATTTTGAAGAAGAAATTTTGGTTGGATCTTGCATACTTGTACTATTAAAAATATTTAATAAGACAAGCATGAAAATAACTGCTCCCGAGATCCACCATGGACTGAATTTTAGCCCGCCTGATTTTTTATTATCTGACATTGTTTTGTAGTGCTTTTAATTTTTATTGGATAAGGTTGTAATTTTGGCATCTCCCCAAAGACCTTCAATGTTGTAATATTCTCGAATTTCTTTTTGAAATACATGAACAACAATGCTCACATAATCCATCAATACCCATTCGGCATTGTCGGTACCTTCTACGTGCCAAGGTTTGTCTTTAAGTTCTTTAGAAACTGTTTTTTGAACCGAGTTAACAATAGCGTTAACTTGTGTATTTGAAGTACCATTGCAAATTACAAAATAATCACAAACGGCTGTATCTATTGCTCTTAAGTCAAGAATTTCAATATCATTTCCTTTAACTTCTTCTATTCCTTTAATGATGCTTGTTAACAAAACATCGTTACTAACTGTATTTTTTATCATCTAATTGTATATAATGTGCAAAGGTATCAAAATTAGTCATTATTTTTGAAGCTTAACATAAGTTTAAATACTGTTTTTTTAATTCATATGAATATTATCAAACTCGATGCCATAGATTCTACCAACGATTTTTTAAAGGATTTATCTCGAAATCAACTCTTGGAGAATTTCACCACTGTTGTGGCTCACAATCAAACCAAAGGAAAGGGGCAAATGGGAGCTACTTGGAATTCTGAGGCAGGTAAAAATCTTATTATGAGTGTTTTGATTAAAGATGTTTTACAGCATATCGATGAAATATTTCATTTGAATGTGGCTGTTGCTTTGTCGGTAATTCAGGTTTTAGAAGCTTATAATATCCCTAAATTGGCTATCAAATGGCCCAACGACATTCTGTCAGATACTAAAAAATTGGGTGGTATTTTGATTGAAAATAGTTTTAAATCAGATAATACGATAGAATCAGTGGTGGGAATTGGTTTAAATGTCAATCAAAAAGATTTTCAAAATTTGCCCAAAGCCTCTTCTTTAGCATTGGTGAAGGAACAAGAATTTGATGTTAATTCCATTTTAGAGCGCATTATTGCACAAATTCAAACCAATTGTACCAGCTTTGTTTCCCCTTCACGTGAAGAACTTTGGAATGCCTATCATAGGCAATTGTTTAAAATACACATTCCAATGCCTTTTGAAGACTTTGCTCAAAATCAATTCATGGGAATTATTCAAGGAGTTACGCCCGATGGTAAGCTACAAGTGCTTTTAGAAAACGATGCGGTTGCTACTTTTGGAGTAAAAGAAATCCAAATGTTGTATTAAACCCAGAACGATTTAAATGTCCTTACAATTTTGGCATATTCGTAGCCAAGGTTTCTAAAAATTTAGAAATCGGACCTTTAATCATCATAGCCATCATCGGATTGAATTCTCCCTCAAAGTCTAATTGCACCTCACTAGTATTTTCTGAAATGGCCTTAATGTTTGCCGTTAATGAAAACGGAAGTTTATCGCTCGCAGCATTCAAAACCACCTTTGAATAAGGAATTCCTTCTTTCATTCGCAATTTGATTTCTGGCATCCCTTTTAAGCCAAAGTTGAAGATGTCGTCGCCAAGAACTTCAAATTTAGCAATATTTTCGGGCATCAATTTTTCAAAATTCTTGACATCAGATAAGGCATTAAACAAATATTCTGACGATTTTGCAACGGTTACTTTAGGGCTTTCTAAATTCATATCTCTTTTTTTTCCACAAAGACATCAAGGTGCAATGTGAGTTTGTATCTTTTTTAAACAGCAATCTGAAGGCTCAAATCTACAGTCTTATATTACACATTCCAAGTAGAGGGACTTTTTCTCCATTCTTGTAATGTTTTTTGTTCATTTTCGGTGATGTATTGTTTTTCAACAGCTAGGTCTAATAGATGCTCATAATTACTCAGCGTATTCAAGTTGATATTTGCCTTTTTAAAATTTTCTTCGGCAACATCAAACCCATAAGAGAAAATCGCTAACATACCTTTTACATTGGCGCCAGCTGCTTTTAAAGCTTCTACTGCTAGTAAGCTGCTGTTTCCTGTTGAAATCAAATCTTCAATAATGACTACATTTTGTCCTTTTTGTAAAAAACCTTCTACTTGGTTTTGTCTCCCGTGTTTTTTAGGTTCGGGTCTCACGTATACAAAAGGAAGTCCTAATTCTTCAGCAACCAGAATTCCGATACCAATAGCACCTGTAGCGACGCCCGCAATAACATCGGGTTTGCCATAAATTTCCTCAATTTGTTTCGTAAATTCATCACGGATGTAATTTCTAATTGCTGGAAATGAAAGGGTTAATCGATTGTCGCAATAAATTGGGGAATTCCAGCCCGAAGCCCATGTAAAAGGATTTGACGGATTCAATTTAATTGCATTTATTTGTAAAAGCAATTCGGCTGTTTTTTCGGCTGTGTCTTTATTAAAAATCATACTGCAAATGTATAAAGTTTTTGTGAACGATAAACCACTTTTTTTAACAAATGAAATCGCCAAAGAAACCGATTTCCAATTGTTCTTGTTGGAAAGTGTCGATATAGAGCAACTCATCGTTAAAATGTTTACCAATAAAATTAAGAAAGCTTATTTGTATTATCCCGATGAGAAAGAAATCCTAAAAAAAGTAAAAGAAAAAATACCGGTTAAAAAAGCGGGTGGGGGATTAGTTTACAATAAGAAAGGCGAAGTTTTATTCATTTACCGAAATGGAAAATGGGATTTGCCCAAAGGAGGTTGTGACAAAGGCGAAGAAATAGAAGATTGTTCGATACGAGAAGTAGAGGAGGAGACCGGAGTACAACACTTGATGATTACCAATAGATTGCAAAAGACCTATCATATTTTCAAGCGAAATGGTGTCTATCGATTAAAAATTACCCATTGGTTTGAGATGAAAACCGATTTTGAAGGAGAACTTACGCCTCAAGCTAATGAAGGAATAGAAAAAGTAGCCTGGTTAAACCCCGACGAAATTAAAGTGGCACTTCAAAATTCGTACGAAAACATCAAGTTGTTGTTTATAGAGGAGAATGAAAATAGTTTTAAAGTTTAGGGAGTAGCGCGATAGAATAGCTACGATAATATTCTGTGGTATCTACATTCTTGAGGAGCAGATTGTCTTTTTTTTACTATAAAAGTAGATTGCGCTCGTTTTAATTCCAAGAGAATGAAACAATTAGTTTTAGATACTAAAAATATTCATTATTTTGTTTGAAATCTATTTGGAAAACACAAAAAGGTTACTATATTTGCATCCGCATTACGCAAGTAGGCACGACTTATTGGAGAAATGGCAGAGTGGTCGATTGCGGCAGTCTTGAAAACTGTTGACTGTAACAGGTCCGGGGGTTCGAATCCCTCTTTCTCCGCAAAAGAAAACCGATTAGGAAACTAATCGGTTTTTTTATTTCAAAAAATGGCTCAGAAGCTTTGCTTTTGTACGTCGTTTTTTGAAATAAAAAAACAAATGATTATGCCAATAATCATGTACGGTTTTCTTTTGCTTAGGTTACCCTTTTTGGGAACAACGAAGTTAATCCCTCTTTCTCCGCGAAATAATAAAAAAACAAAAAATTGTTTATTAATTAGTTAGGTTTATTTGCTTATAAATTATTCATAAATGACTTAAAAAAATATTGGTTTGTGTGGTGAATTATCATTAAGTTTGAAGAGTTTGGGATTTTAATTAATTATTGTTTTTTGAAATCTAAAAAGAAGATATATAATTCTCAATAATAAAAATTAATGAAAAGCATTGAAGTAGTAGCAGCTATTATCTTTTACGAAAATAAAATACTATGTGTTCAGAGAGGACTGAATAAGTTAGATTATATTTCTAAAAAATATGAATTTCCTGGTGGTAAAATGGAAATTGGCGAAACAAAGGAGCAAACAATTATAAGAGAAATATTTGAAGAATTAAAAATGAAAATTAAGGTTAAGAATGAGTTTATGACAGTAAATTATCAATATCCTGACTTTCATTTAACGATGCATAGCTTTATTTGTGATTGTGAAAATAAAGAACTGACATTGACAGAACATATCAACTTTCAATGGTTGAAAAAAGAAGAATTAGTAAACTTAGACTGGGCTGCAGCTGATGTACCGATAATGAAAAAATTAATAATGAATGGATAAGTTAATTAAAATATTTAATTCTAGCTTGCAGACTGGTTTTATTGATAAAAATAATATATCTGACGTTGCATTTCAACCTGAATTGCTTGTCAATCAAAAAAATCCACCCAAAAAAATTCTTTCAACTATAATACATGAGCTTGAAAATTGTAATTATTTTTATATCTCTGTAGCATTTGTTACTACGAGTGGTGTCGCTACTATTATCAACAAATTAAAAGAACTAGAAAATCGCGGTATAAAAGGCGAAATTTTAGTTTCTCAATACTTAAACTTTACACAACCAGAAGCACTTAAACGATTATTACAATTCAAAAACATTGACTTAAGAATTGCTACAATTGGAAACGCTCATGCAAAAGGATATATCTTTAAAAACAAAGAACATTACAATCTAATTGTTGGGAGTAGTAACTTAACTGCTCAGGCCTTATCAACAAATAAAGAATGGAATATTAAAGTCTCTGCATTAGATGATAGTGGCATTGTTGAGAAAGTAATTAATGAATTTCAATCTGATTTTAAAAAAGCTACACCTGTAACGAAAGATTTTTTGTTGCATTATAAAGAAATTTATCAAAATCAATTTCTTCTAAATAAGGGAAATTCTATTAATAGTGTTATTGAATCTCAAACAATAATTACTCCTAATTCAATGCAAATAGAAGCATTGGAAAATTTAAAAAAATTACGAGAAGATAAAAAAAATAAAGCTTTAATTATTTCTGCTACAGGTACAGGTAAAACTTATCTTTCGGCTTTTGATGCAAAAGCTTTTAAACCCAAGAAATTATTATTTGTAGTACATAGATTAACAATCGCAAAAGACTCTTTAAAAACATTTCAAAAAGTTTTTGGAAAAAATAAAACTATGGGGCTTTACTCTGGTGAAAAAAGAGATTTAGATTGTGATTTTGTATTTTCAACAATCCAAACAATTTCAAAATCTACACACTTAGAAAACTTCTCTAAAGATCACTTTAATTATATAATCATTGATGAAACTCATAGGTCTGGTGCGGATTCTTATTTGCGTTTATTAGATCATTTTGAACCTAAATTTCTTTTAGGAATGACCGCTACACCTGAAAGAACTGATGGAAATGATATTTTTCAATTATTCGATCATAATATTGCCTATGAGATTAGATTGAATAGAGCAATGGAGGAAGAAATGTTGAGTACATTTCATTACTATGGAGTAACTGATTTATTAATTGATAATAAAGAGATTGACAATAAATCAGATTTTAATTTATTAATATCAAGTGAAAGAGTTAACAGAATAATTGAGCAAGCAACTTTTTATGGAAGTGACAATGGAATAACTAGAGGCCTAATATTTTGTTCAAGAAAAAAAGAAGCAATTGAATTATCTGCATTATTCAATTTGAAAGGGTTTAAAACAGTTGCACTAACTGGGGATAGTACTGAGGATGAAAGAGCTAAATCTATTGAAAAATTAGAGACTGATAATCTCAGTGAAAAACTTGATTACATTTTTACAGTTGACATTTTCAACGAAGGAATTGATATTCCAAAAATCAATCAGATTATTATGCTCCGTCCTACAGATTCTGCAATTATTTTTATTCAGCAGTTAGGTAGAGGGTTAAGAAAAGTTGATGGAAAAAGTTATGTAACTGTTATCGACTTCATTGGGAATTATGAAAATAATTATCTAATCCCTGTTGCATTGTATGGTGATACTTCTTACAATAAGGATACTTTAAGAAAGTTAATTACAGAAGGTAGCAGAATGATTCCTGGTGCTTCGACAATCAATTTTGATGAGACTACAAAAGAAAAAATATTTCAATCTATTGATTCCGCTAACATGCAATTGTTTGCTGATTTAAAGAAAGATTACAACCTTTTGAAATACAAGCTTGGTAGGATTCCAATGATGATGGATTTTATTGAACATGGTTCTAGAGATCCATTTTTATATGTAAATTATGCAGATTCATTTTATAATTTCATCATTAAAGTTGAAAATGAATATAAATCTGATTTATCTACAAAGCAGATTAAACTTTTAGAATTATTTTCAAAGGAAATAAATAATTCTAAAAGGGTTGAAGAAAGTTTAATTATAAAACTATTAATTGAATATGGTAAACTATCAGTAAAAGATTTAAAAGAAAAAGTTTTCAAAAAATATAAATATTCGATTTCTGATGAAACCATTAAATCTTGTGTTTCTAATTTAAATTTTGAGTTTATTAGAGAGAAAAAAGAAAAGAAATTACTTTCAGTAAAAGAAATTTACAATTTAGATATTATAAAATTAGAGAATGAATATTTTGTATTTTCAGATATATTTCTTTCCTATTTGAACAAAGAAACTTTTAAAACATTTCTAGCTGATTCAACTAATTATTCTATTCATGAATTTGACAAACTATTTATACCTAAAAATTGGCAGGATGGATTTATACTTTACCGCAAATACTCGCGTAAAGATGTATTTAGAATATTGAATGTAGCTGAAAATCCTGTAGCACAAAACGTAGGTGGTTACCTAGTTAGTCCAGATAATAGTCATTGTCCTATTTTTGTTAACTATCATAAAGAAGAAGACATATCAGAATCTACAAAATATGAAGATAAATTTGTAAATACTAAAGAATTTGATTGGATGTCTAAATCAAATAGAAAGATAAATAGTAACGATGTACAATCTATTTTAGGCAAAAATGGGGCTATTAGACTTCCTCTATTTATCAAAAAAAATAATGACGAAGGAATGGATTTTTATTATATGGGTGAGGTAAGCCCTAAATTGAATCAAATTGAAGAAACCACTATTGGTAGTGATAGTGGCAAACAGGTCTCAGTTGTAAAAATTCGTTTCAATTTGGCAAGCCCTGTTTCTACTTCAATGTATAACTATTTGGAAGAAAACGGCATTGTTATAGATAATAAGACAAAAAAGAAGGATGGCATTGTTCAAGTTCAAAATACAATAAATTTTGAACAAATATTATTAAACCTTATACCATTATATAATTTTTATGCTGCTGCTGGTACTTTTAGTGAAATGCAATCTGAAAAAGATTTTACTTTAATTGAAGGACCAAAAAATATCAAACAAAATAATGATTATTTTGCCTGTAAAATTGTCGGAGAGTCGATGAACAGAACAATTCCAAATGGCTCGATTTGTTTATTCAAACTATACACAGGTGGAAGTCGAAATGGAAAGATAGTATTAGTTGAAAATTTTGATATTCAAGATCAAGACTTCAATTCTGCTTTTACGATTAAGACTTATTCGAGTGAAAAGATTGTATCTGAAGAAGGTTGGGAACACTCTTCAATTGTTTTAAGACCAAATTCATTTGATAGTTCTTATAAAAACATTATTATCAATGAAGATAATGGCAGTAAAATGAGGGTCGTTGGAGAGTTTGTTTCAATTATTTCTGGAAATTTGGAATAATTATTTTATTGTACATTATCCAAAACGATATTAGAAAAAGAAATTAAAACCGATTAGGAAACTAATCGGTTTTTTTTTAACAAATCAACAACAACCGATATTCCCCATCGTTCTCAATGGGTGCTCTGTGAATGCAAGGGGGTACGTGTTGTGTTGGGTGCTCTACGGCTAGGCGCCATAAGTGTCCTATTCCCAGGCTGGTAGCCGTTGCATGGGGTAGGGGCTGATAATGCAAATCGAAATAGTGTTCTTGTAAGAAGGTATCGAATTCGTCAACTGGACCGTTATGGAGTTTTTTTAATTGGGTTCGTATTTCAGGAATCAAGACTTTTTGCACTGCGTGTTCATTGGCTATAATATCACTTGGCGCGCCGTGATAGGTGCATAAAAACGTATCGGTTGCAATAGGCGAACGGTCTACGTGGAAGGAATAGACATCTGTAGCAATGAAAGTGAAGGCATCATCGCGTTCGTAACATTTGAGTAAATTAAGCGTAGGAGCAGCTCCAAAATCGGTTAGTAGTTGTATATCTTTTAAGATAATTTCTCGGGCGATTGCTCCTTGTTCGGATAGTTGAAGGGCTTCAAGTTGTTGCGGGGTAACTTGCGTTATATTTTGTTTTAATTGTAGTTTGTTTACAAGTTCTTTAAAATCGCCTTCTAAATTTCGGTACCAACAGCACGCATTTATTTTTGCTTCAAAATCTTTGTCTACCAACTCCGAAAAAGAGGCTACGATTCTAATGTGCTGGCTGTCATAAGATTTTGGGTTCATCGGAGGAAGTTTGTAAGATATGCGTCGCTAAAATAAGAAATTGCGAAATAGCAGCGCTTTTTGGGGTTCTATATTTTAGAATTTTATGCCATGCGTACTTCATAAAAGATAAAAAAGAATCTAAAAGTCATTTTTTTTTAATTTTATTTCATATTTTTGTTGGAAATAATCAGCATTAAATACAAATAAACTGTTTTATGATGGATATTTCAAGCAATAATTGGTTAGCAATGAGCGATGGAGCACTGGTAGAAACTATTGGAGCTTTTGTAAAACACCATCGTTTGCTACAAAACAAAACCCAGCGGCAACTCGCTATAGAAGCTGGGATTAACCGTTCGACCATTACTCAAATAGAAAAGGGAGAAAAAATAACCCTGCAATCACTGCTGCAAGTACTTCGAGTTTTGAATTTGCTCTATATCATGGACGTATTTAAAATACAAGAACAAATCAGCCCGTTACAGTTGGCTAAATTGGAGCAAAATAAGCGACAACGAGCCAGAAATGGCCAGCCTAGTGCAAAGAAGGAGGACAATAGCAACGACAACAAATCTGACTGGTAATGATTACAACGGCGTATATAAATCTTTGGGAGCAACGTGTGGGTGCTGTAGCATGGGATGCCAATACCCAAATAGGCAGTTTCGAATACGACCCGAAATTTATAGCAAACAATTGGGATGTCGCACCTTTAAAAATGCCTCTAAACCAAGCCAACCAAATTTTTTCTTTTCCAAATTTAGTTCGAAATACAACCTTTAAAGGATTGCCCGGATTACTCGCAGATGTTTTGCCTGATCAATACGGAAATCAATTAATCAACGCGTGGTTAGCACAAAACGGTCGTCCAGAAAACAGTTTGAATCCGGTCGAGTTATTGTGTTTTATTGGCACACGAGGAATGGGTGCTTTGGAATTTGAACCTGTAAATTTCAAATCCAACCAAACCGCATTTACTATTGAAATGGATAACTTGGTTAAAATAACTCAAGAAGTGGTCAACAACCGTCAAGAGTTTGAAACCAATCTAAATCAAGATGAACAAAAGGCGCTTCTTGACATTCTAAAAATTGGTACATCAGCAGGTGGTGCTCGGCCAAAAGCCATTATCGCCTATAATGAAAAAACAGGAATAATCAAATCTGGACAAGCCAAAGCGCCCAAAGGGTTTCATCATTGGTTGATAAAACTAGATGGTGTGAGCGATAGTCAATTCGGGTCTTCAACAGGATATGGTCGCGTAGAAATGGCTTATTATTTAATGGCCAAAGCTTGCGAAATTGAAATGATGGAAAGTCGTTTGTTGGAAGAAAACGGTAGGGCGCACTTTATGACACAACGTTTTGATCGAGAAGATGGTGCTATTAAACACCACATTCAAACCTTTTGCGCCATGCAGCATTTTGATTTTAATAATGTGACTGGTTATAGTTATGAGCAATTATTTCAAACCATGCGATTATTGCGGCTTCCTTATCCTCAGGCGGAACAAATGTTTCGCAGAATGGTCTTTAATGTCATGGCACGAAACTGTGATGATCACACTAAAAATTTTGCCTTTAGATTGCGAAGAACGCACGATTGGGAACTTGCGCCAGCCTATGATGTTTGCCACGCTTATCGACCTGGAAGTGCTTGGGTAAGTCAACATGCTTTGAGTATTAATGGTAAAAGGTATAACATTACCAAGGATGACTTGTTGACCATTGCTTCTTCGATGAATATCAAAAAAGCTTCGGCTATCATTCAACAAACGAGTGCTGTACTAAGTAAGTGGTCTGATTATGCCACACAAACTGGAGTGGCACTTCCTTTGAAAGACGCGATACAATCGACGCTTATCACGTTATAATAGGGTAGATAGATTTGGATGTAGATTTTTTTATTTTAAATTTATGATTTTTAAAGGTATTTCTAAGTAATCTTTTTATTTAAGTATATACTTTCATAATACTGGATTAAAGCATATTAAGGTATTTAATTTTTAACAACCTTAACTTTGATTGTATCGGCTACACCATAGTTTCCGGTTACTAAAATTTGGTCCTTTGAGGAGAGCTTTGGAGATATCACTTCTATTTTATCGTCAGCCTCAATTCCTTTTGTAATCGGAACTTTGACCGCAGTATTCTGATTAATCATTTTCATAATCCAGAACTCGGTTTCGGTTTCATTACTTAGCACAGCCGCTTTTGGTAAAGCAATTGCAGTACTGTTGGACTTTTTAGGGATGCGAACTTTAATAATAAGGTTTTCTGGAATGTCTTGTTTGCCGTCTATTTTTAATAATACATTTTGCGTTTGTGAGGTAGCATCTACGCTCGCCATAAATTTTTGAACAGTTGCATTTCTGGTTGAACCGTCAGGAAGCATGGCTTTAAATACATTTCCGATGGTTACATACTTTTTAAGTTCATATGGCAAACTCAAAATTAATCCGAAACTATTACTATCGCTCACTGTTGCTAGTACATCACCATCTTGTACATAATCGCCCTGGCGTGCGTTAACCGAGCTAATAAAACCATTTGAGCTTGCTTTTAC
Source organism: uncultured Flavobacterium sp. (assembly GCA_964610785.1). Classification (GTDB taxonomy): domain Bacteria; phylum Bacteroidota; class Bacteroidia; order Flavobacteriales; family Flavobacteriaceae; genus Flavobacterium. The sequence continues at coordinate 19,274 of CAZSZH010000016.1, forward strand.
CAAAATAGGACCTCCAAAGTTGAGACTTGGATCAATCTTATTCACGGTATTTCCCAGTACCTTAGACTCACGCGTTTTTAATGTAAACAGTACTTTACCAGAAGTAACATAATCGTTAGAAGCTACATTTACAGAATTTAAATAGCCGGTGGCATTAGCTTTAATGATAGTTTTTACTACATAAGTTGCCGTTGCATTCAAATCGGTATAACTAGAAATTCCAGCAGTGTCAATTTTGGTCAATGTTACGGGCACACTAACATCTAATTTTTCTTCGTCTTCCAATTTATTTTTACAGGAATGTAACGTTCCTATCGTCCCTATCAAAGTTATTAAGAGGATTAGTTTTTTCATGATATTATTCATTACTACTCCAATAATTAATGTCATTCATCACTTGGAGTCTATTGATGTTGTTTTGCGAAATGCTATTCTGTATCGAAATAATGGAAGTGATTGCCAATACAAAATCGGTAATTTGAGCATCACCAGTGAGCAATAACTTCTTTTGAGCTTCAATAAGTGTTTCGGTAATCTTTAATTGTTGTTGTAATGCTTTCTCCAGTTGTTGGGTTTGCTTTAACTTTTGATTCAATAACAATAATTGTTGTTGGTACTGTTTTTTAAAGTTATTCTTGTAGGCTAAGTTAGTTTCTAAAGCGGCCGTTGTTTTTTGATGTTGCAATGTGCGCTGACCTCCATCATAAATAGGTACTGTGATACCAAATCCTACACTAAATCCAAAGTTTGCATAGGGTAATACTGCAAATGAGGATAAGTATCCCGCATCTGCTAATAGGGAGATACTTGGCTTGTAAGCAAAATCTATTTGTCGGTTTTGATTTTGAAGTTTTATACTATCATTCTCAAAGTTCTTGAAGAAAATACTTTTATTATTTTTGGCATTGTCTTTTACTGTAATAGTAGGTTTTTGAAGATGAACCGTTGTTGTATCGGTTTCTCCAGCGATATAATAAAGCATTCCTAAATCATTTTGATACTGTTGTTTCAGTTGAAGTAACACTAACTCTTGTTGTTTTACTGTGGCACTAAATAAAAGATAATCGGTTTGTTTATAAACCGAGTGTTGCGTCAATTGTTTTAGAATATTGGATTCTTCTTTTAAGACGGCAGCGGTCTTTTCGTTATAAACGATTTGCTCCGATGTAGCCGCTGCTGTAATGTATTGCGAGGTTATGGCTCGATTTACATCTTTAACGGCAATTTTTTTTGTTGTCGTTAAACCATCTTTAATCAATTTATATAGTTGCAACTGGTTGTTTCGATTGTTTTTACCTACAATCTTTTGACTGACACCTACCAATCCTGTGAGTACATGATTATTGGTAACAGCGCCATCATATCCGCCATCATTGAGAACGGGAGCATAATTACCAGAAATATTGGCATTGACTTGAGGTTTGCGAGTAGCCAAATTCAACAAGCTGTCCAAAGCATTGGATTTTAACTGATTGCTAATATCTTTTAATAAAGGCGAATTTGTTTGTGCTTTATCTATAAAATACTGTAATTCTCTTTCTTGCGAAAAAGAGTTAATGCTCATAATTAAACCGATAAATGCAAAAAGTCGATTCATTTTATCAATACAATTTAGGTACTTAATTTTTAGGTGTCACTACCAAAACTTGAAATGAATTGGGTTTAAGACTAGCTCTTGGTTTTGGATTTTCTGCTGTTGGCTTTGGTTTTTCTCCAAATTCTGCAGTTGGTAAATATAGCTCATGTGTAATTTTATTGAGCGCAATGGTACGCGCCCCTTTTTGGGTTGTAATCGTTTCCAATACTTTAAAAGTAGTAGCATTTTCCTCCTTAACCACTGTGATATTACCAATTCCATTAGAACTGAATGCTAATTTTTTATCGGCATCAAATGCTACTCCGTCGCAACCATCACCAATAGGTAGTGTTTTAATTACTTTTCCATTTGAAGCATCCACTATAACCATCAGATTATTACCACAAACTGAAAACAAACGATTGGTTTCAACATCAAGAGCCAATCCAGATGGCTCGTCGCCCGGAGCAATGCTCCAAGCATGAATCACCTCGAGTTTAGTAACATCAATAACTTTAATTTCATTTTTATCTTCAATATTTACATAAACTAATCCTTTTTCATTGGTTGATGAAAATTCGGGTTTACCACCTAATGGGATATTTTTTATCACTTTATTTGTTGTAGCATCTATAACCGTAGCATCGCTAGTTTTAGCATTATAAGTAAATACTTTATGTGAAAATTGATCATATAAAACAGCATCTGGTTTTTGTCCTTCAATGGCAACTTTTTCAATAACTTCAAAAGTAGTAAGGTTAATTATTGTTACCGCATTGTCTTTTCCATCGGTAATGAAAGCTTTGTTTAAATCATTGGCTATGGCAATACCATGAACTCCTTTAGTATCAGGAATGGTAGCTATGGTTTTATCATTTTTTAAATCAACTACATTGACTACGTTTCCATGAGAAATAAATAAGTGCTGATTAACATTATCAACCGCTAAATAATCCCAACCATCCTCTCCCGCAACATTAATTTTTCTGGAGATATAGTGATTTTGTGAGAAGCCCAAAACACAATTAAAGACTAAAGCGATAATACAAGTAGATTTTTTCATTTATTTTTTTTTAGATTGTTGTTTTTATTTTCTTCAAAGAAAATACTTTTATTTGATTTTTTATTGATCCAATGGTTTAATTTATAACAAAGATAGGCAGTGCCACTACCCACTATTGCTCCAGCAATAACGTCCGTGGGATAATGTACCCCTAAATCCATTCGCGAATAACCTACAACTCCAGCCCAAGCAAAGGAAGGTGCGATAATATACCATTTGGGAAAAGCAATACTTAATGAAGTTGCCGTACAAAATGCCTCCGATGTGTGTCCCGATGGAAAAGAACTATTTCCGGCTTCTGCTTGCTTGTCAATATCGGGATAGGTGACATAAGGGCGATCTCGATTAATGGCAGACTTCATTGCTATGGTTATAAAAGCATTTACTAGGTAGGTTTCTCCTAGGAAAATACCTTTCTTTTTTAAATCTGTATCTTTATTGATGTATCCTACAGAATAAATTATAAGGGGTGTTGAAAGGTTTACAAGTGAAGCATTGTTGGTAACAAAAATTAAAGTTCCATCAAGCGATTTATCCCTTTTGAGATTGATGTCTCTTAGTGTATTGATGTCGAAATTTTGAGCAAAAGCAAAAAACGAGAATAGAGTGAATATAGTTGTTACAATTAAAGCGTAGTTTTTAGTCACTTGGTTTATTTTCTGCAAAAGTGGTAAGATTTATTTTTATGGAGAAGCATTATTGATTAATTGTGACTTAAAAGTACTTTTTTCTTATTCATTAGAATAAATTTTTATGCTATGGTTTTATTTTTTCAAATTATATCATAGGAACGATAAGTAGAATAACTGTTTTTTTTACGATTAGTTCAGTTTACACTGCAACAATAATAAAAAGTGCAAATTGTTTTTTTTGGAATTAAAACTTTAGTATGTTTGGTGAGGTTTATCTTAACAAAACAAACTTTAGTCTAATCCTATATGTTTTTAAACGAATCCATAGATTTGGCAGTGCTAAAAAAAAGAGCCTACAATTTAAGGTGGGCATCAGTAGAGGATGGAATTATTCCGCTTACCGCTGCAGACCCTGATTTCCCTTGCGCACCAGAAATAGTTGAAGCGATAAGTTCATTTACTAAAAGTAGATATTTTTCGTATGGACCTTCGGAAGGATTAACCTCATTTCGAGAAAGTATTGCTACTTATTGTCAAACTAAAAGAAATGTTCCTCAAAATCCAGATTTTGTTTTACCAGTTGATAGTGCCGCTTTTGGGATTTATGTTATTTGTAAAGCTTTTTTGAATAGGGAGGACGAAGCCATAATTTTTGATCCCGTAGATTTTTTATTTCGTTATTCTGTTGAAAATGTTGGCGGTGTTGCGGTACCTTTTGCCATTCCGTCTGGTTCTACTGCTGTTGATTTTTCTAAATTAGAATCATTAATAACAGCTAAAACAAAGATGATTTGTTTATGTAATCCCTTGAATCCAACAGGTAAAGTATTTACCAAAGAAGAGTTATTATCATTAGGAAATTTAGCGTGCAAGCATGATTTAATAATTTTATCGGACGAAATTTGGAGTGATATTATCTTTAAACCTTATGTTTTTACAAGTATTGCATCGCTTTCAGAAGACATTAGAAACCGAACCGTTACTGTAACCGGATTCAGTAAATCCTATGGTTTGGCGGGGTTACGAATAGGAGCTATTATGGCTTATCATTCTGATCATTTCAGTAAACTCTTTGCGGCCTCACTTCATCAATCTACCATTCACGGCGCCAACATTATTGGACAGCTTGCTGCGACAACCGCTTTAAATGAATGTGGTTATTGGTTGGAGGAATTTGTATCTCATTTGCATAAAATGAGAGAATTAGTTGTATCAGAAATTAATAAAATTCCAACGTTTCATTGCATTGCGCCCGAAGGTTGCTATGTCGCTTTTGTCGATATTACTAAAACACATAAATCAAGTCTTGAGATAAAAGAATTTTTAAGTAAAGAGGGTAAAGTTGGGGTGGTTCCTGGACTTAAACAATGGTTTGGTGATGGAGCAGAAGGTTATATTAGAATCAGTTTTGCTACTTCTCATGAAATTCTAACCGAGGCAATGAACAGAATAAAAACAGTAATGATGTGAAAATACATTAGAGAAAACATAGCAATTTTGGAATACTGATAGTAAGAGAAGGGTTTTCGTTCGGTACCAATTAAAAATAAAAATTAAAAAAATGAAAGTCGTTATTATAGGTGGCGGTATTGCGGGTTTGACTGCGGGTATTTTATTTCATGACAAAAACTATGATGTAATAGTCAATGAACGTTCGCACGGGATTGAAACCAAAGGTCATGCTTTTTTAATGAATGAAGAAGGATTAGGAATTTTAGAACCTTTTTTTAATGAAATTGAAAAGCAATTACATCGTAAAAAAATTGATTTGTTTAGTTTAAAAAGACCCGATGGCGACGAGTTGATAAAAATTAAATTAGATCCTTGGTATTGTATTAAAAGATTGGATTTAGTTACTTTTTTGCACAATGTCTTTCCTTCTGAAAAAATAAAAGGTGGCAGAATTTTTTCTCATTTTATATATGAAAATGAAAAAGCTGTTGCTGCAGTTTTCCAGAACGGTGAAATGGAATATGGTGATTTATTTATTGGCGCCGACGGAAGTAATTCAAAAGTTAGAGAACAACTATTTGGAAAAACAGATTTTACTCTAATACAAATTAAGGAAATTGTAGGGATTTCTAAAACGATCATGCCGTTTGCAGAAAACAAAACAATTTTTCAAAAATTTCAAGATCATACCAAAGGCTTGTCTTTTGGATGTATTCCAACCTATAATGATGAAATGGTATGGTTCATGCAATACGACGTCAATTTAATAAAGGACGTTCCAACGGGTGAAACCGATTTAAAGTTATTTTGTGAAACATTAACCGCTCATTTTCCTGCTGAAGTCAAACAAGTACTGAACGGAAATGATTTTAATACTTCTTATGTTTGGAATACACGTGATTTTGATTTATTACCTAGTTTTCACAAAAATAATGTTTGCTTACTGGGCGATGCCGCTCACTTAGCACTTCCGTTCACAAGCGCGGGAACATCCAATGCATTGCTGGATGCCAAAACAATAGTTGAATGTTTGGAAGATTATTCTGATTTTGAAAAATCATTTGAAGAGTTTTATCTAAAAAGGAAGAATATTCTTGAAAAGCATATTTCTCAAGGAAGAGAAATTAAGCAAATGTTTTTACAACCAACTAGCTATACTGAAAGAGATTTTCTGTTACCATTAATAAAAACGTCCAGGTTAGTTTAAATCAAAATTATCAAGGTTCAAGTAAGTTACTACGTTATTGGTTTTAGTCAACTATTATGAATGGCAGTCGTTGCAAAATAAAATCAACAGTCTATTTTTTTTGTAATTGTATTTCTTACTATATTGTTCCAAAAAATATTGTGATGAAATCGATAATGATTTTTCTGCTTTTTTTGGTATTGCTTTCGGTAGGTTGTAAATCTATCGACGCTGCGACAAGCAAGAAAGATTTACTTAAAAATAATTATTTAAAAGGAAATTCCATAGCACTATATGAAGGTATTAACGATACTTCCTTCGTTAAACTAAACAGTTTTAGCAATGATTTTATTTTTGACATGAAATATGCTACCGATGACAATTTTCTTAAAACTAAAGTATATGATTGTGATGAATGTTATTTACGGATGAAAACTATTAAAAATTTAATCGCTGCTAATACAGAATTTCAAACCTTAGGATTGCGAATAAAATTATTTGATTGTTATCGTCCTTTGGATGTACAAAAGAAAATGTGGATGTTGGTTTCTAATCTTGATTTTGTTGCTGATCCCAAAAAAGGGTCTATTCATAATAGAGGAGGAGCTGTAGATATTACATTAGTAGATGACACTGGAAGAGAACTGGAAATGGGTACCACATTTGATTTTTTTGGACCTGAGGCGTCTCATAATTTTCCAGGATTTTCAAAGAAAATAAAAAAAAACAGAGCTTTATTGAAAGAAGTAATGTTAAAACATCATTTCAAATCTTTTGATTCTGAATGGTGGCACTACAATTTAATAGATAGTTCTAAAGATCCTTTAGCTAATTTTAAATGGAAATGTAATTAGTTATTCTATACATTTTAAATAGTCTAGAAAAAAGTGGTCGGGGTTGTAGGTTTTTTTATCTAATTCAGAAATTAACTCACTTTTCATAATATAATCCATAGTTTCTGTAGCAAATTTTATTCTGATGAAAGAAATCGGTGAGTTTTTTAATTCCTGAAAACTATCTTTCATAAACAAGAAATAACCGCTCAAAACTCTATTGTTTTGATTGTTATTTCTAACAGAATTTCCGCACATTTCTTGATCGAGCCCCAACAAAGTGACAATTTTGCCATTATTTAACTGAATATAAATTTTAGAATTTTTGTCAAAACATTTGGCAGGAATAAAATCACTGCTTTTTTGAATCATTTCTATGTTTAAGGATAATAATCCATCAGCATTTATCAACGAAAAATACATTGAGGATTGATTGTTGCCAAACACTCGTTCGTGCATCAAATATTCTTTAGTTAATTTGTAAAGTCCTAAGCTATCTTTAATATTAGTGGTGTATTCACATTCTTTTTGTGCAAATGTTGTAAGTGAAAATATTAGTGAAATTAATAATAATTTGGTTTTCATTTAAAATTTATTTTGGTGCAAAGTAATATAATTTTGTTGTTATTCATATCGGTTGTAAAAAAACAATATAGCGTTCCTCCATCTTTTATATCCCATTTTTTTCTGATGCTTTCTACAGAGTCGGGAAAATTACGAGTGGTGATATTTGCTTGTTTATGAGATAAATTCTCAACAATAGCTTTTTTAGAATAGTCTAGTATTTTGTCGATTTTAAAAATTCTTCCAGGAAATTCAATTAATTCTTCTGATGTGTAAAGATGCGTATTTGGGTGTAATTTATCTAGTAGAAACTGATTGGCAACTTCTGTAAAACCACCAGATTTCATAATTGCACTATTTGGTTCATAAAGAAAATTAGCTGGTAAACTTAAAGTTGCATAATTTTCTGAATTTAAGTTGAATTGAAACAGTTCGGCATCTTTTTTATTAAAGTTGACCGTTATTACTGAAACATCATCTTGAAAATCTTTTTCAATTTCCCACAACAATTCCTTCACTTCGTTTTGAACGGCAACAACGTGAATTGTTTTTACATTTTTTAATTCATTTAATCCCGCTGTAATATCTAGTATTGGCGCCGTTTTAATTAAAACTTTATCCGTAAATTGAAAATAAAATTCTTGTAATTCGGGTGCATTTGGTGCACAATCTTTTAGCATAAATACTTTGCCTTTTACGTCATTTCTTCTTGACGGATCAACATAAATCCAATCGAATTTTTGATTTAGATTACGTAAAATAGCAGAACTATCTCCAGTCATACATTTTATAGTATTGCAGTCTAATACCTTAAAATTATGTGCGACAATTTCAGATAATTCTGCATTGATTTCACAATGAACGACTTGATTAACTTTTTTAGAAAAATAATAGCTATCTACCCCAAAACCGCCCGATAAATCAATTATGCAATCACCTGAAACTATTTCGGATTTATAGTGAGCGGTAATTTCAGATGAGGTTTGTTCAATACTTATTTTATGCGGAAAAATAATGTTTTTTGTATTGAACCAAGTCTTGAGTTTATCTGCACTTTTTTTTCGTGCTTCTATTTGATTTAAGATAATTTTAAAATCAGTTGTTGGAAATGGATTTTTTTGAAAAGCTAACTTTGAAATATCTTCTCTAGTTTTATCGATGATATATTCCTGAATTTCAGGCTTCAAAATTTCGAGAATATTCATTTATATTCTAAATTAAAGGTTTTTGGTCAAAATTATTATCAATTTGTTTTCTGGAAAAAACTCTTTTCCAATAACCTTAAGAATAGTGTATAGCGGTACAGCTATAATCATTGCCGTAATTCCAAAGAGAATTCCTGCTATTAGTATAACCAAAAATATCTCCAAGGGATGTGATTTGATACTTTTCGAAAAAATAATTGGAGATGAAATATTGGAGTCGAGTAAATGCACTATGATGAATCCAATAAAAACATAGATGGTTGTTGGTAAAATAACCGTTTGAAAATCACTTCCAAGATTACTTAACATCGTCAACACTGATGCTAATACGGCTGCTATCAAGGGTCCAACATAGGGAATAATGTTAAATAAAGTACAAAGAAAAGCAATGACAAAAGCATTTTTAACTCCAAAAACTAAAAGGATGATTAAATATAGCAAACAAATTATGGTTAACTGAATTAGTAATCCAATGAAGTATCGGGTGAGTAATAATCTGGTTTTTTCAACCGAGTTCAAGATTTGTTCCTCGTGTTTATCTGGAATAATCTGCTTGATGCCTTCAATGAAATTAATTTTATCTTTCAACATGAAGAAACTGATGAAAAAGACAGAAATTAAACCTATTCCAAAACTTCCAATGGTGCCGATAATCGAATTAAAAAAATCGGTGAAAAAGCTGAAATTCAATTTCGAGGTGATTTCATTCTCCTTAACAATTTTTGTAATGTCAACATGATGGTTTTGACCGTATTTATTGAGGTCATTATATAGTTGCAAAAATCGAGTTTCTACTGATTTGGTGTCTAATAACGATAAGTTGATGCTTTCGGAAGTAATTAATGGTACAAACATCATGATTAAGCAGAATGCTAAAAAAAGAAAAATTAACAGTGTTGAAATAACAGCAAGTGTATTGGAAAACTTCAATCTTCGTTTTAAAAACTCCACAATTGGATTGGCAATCATCGCTAAAATAATGGCAACTATCAAATAAATAATGATGGTTTGTATTTGATAAATAAAATATAGAGAAAGACAAATCAAAATGATTGTTCCGACTGATTTTAAAATACCATTGGCTATGGAGTTGGCTGGAGTCATCTTAATTATTAAAAATGTAATTCAATATATTAGCACCCATTTTTAATGCTTTGTCGCGTACTTCTTTAGGATCATTATGTACTTCGGCATCTTCCCAACCATCTCCCAAATCACATTCGTAGGTATACAAAAGCACTAAACGATTATTTTCAAAAATACCAAAGGCTTGTGCTCGCTTGCCATCATGCTCATGAATTTTTGGCAACCCCGCAGGAAAGCTAAATGGTTTTTGAAAAATAGGATGATTAGCAGGAATTTCAACCAGATTATTGTTTGGGAATATTTTTTTTATTTCTCTTCTTATGTACTTATCTAAACCGTAATTGTCATCAAAGTGCATAAATCCACCAGACAGCATATAATTTCTTAAATTTAAGACTTCGGCATCGCTAAATAGTATGTTGCCATGACCTGTAGCGTGTACAAAGGGATACGAAAAAATGTCGGGACTACCCGGCTCCACAGTAGCGGGTTTCGTTTTTATTTTTGTATTGTTATTTTGATTATTAAATTTAATCAAGTTCGGAAGCGATGTAGGATTAGCATACCAATCGCCACCGCCATTATATTTTAATAAAGCTATTTCTTGGGCAAATCCACTTAAAGTTAAAAGTAAAAAAGTAATTGATACTATCTTTATTTTCATAATATTACTGTTTTTTTATTTCTAAAATTAATTTATCAATTTCTTCAGTTTTCCATCCATATTTCAGGGCTGTTTCTTTGCCTTTTTTTGCATATGCTAAGGCATTCATCTGGTCTTTTTCAATTAAATACAATTTAGACAATAAAGTATATTTGTCCAATGACTCTCCGAGTGTCAGTGCTTGTTTTGTCCAATTGATAGCATCGTCAAGACTGCTTTTGTCGGTTATAAAGTTCAAGTAAAAAGTGGCGACTTCAACTAATGTGTTGGAGTCTTTCCAAGCAAATTTTTCTATTGCATTTTTGGCAGTTGCTTTATAACTTTTCCAATTTTTGTTGTTTTCATATAGTTGTAAATCATATTTAAACAGCAAGGAATCTACTTTTCTAATCTTGAAGGATGCCGCAATTGGTTTTAATTTGTAGTAATTTATGGTATCGTTAAGGTCAACCAAAGGTTTTAAATTATCTGAAGTAACAAACACCAGTTTTTTTTCAACCCTGATCGGTGAGGATACTTTAGCAAATTCATCCTTGTGTAAATTGACGAATTTAATCTCATAGGAATCTATAGTATTAATACCATTGGCAATGATTTTCCAATTCTGTTCGGTGAACCAATCGTTTTCAGTTTTTGTTTGTAAGTACTTTTCAGCAATCTCCGTTGCGTCTAAACCACATTTTCTTACGGCAGTAATATATTTTAAGCAATTTTCAGCGTTACTAACATCATTAAAATAAGTGCTTTTCAATGTCGTGAATTGTTTTTCAGAAATCAATGTGTTTTTTGCCTCATTTAGAAAATCTTCTTTTTTAGATTCACCAGAAATGCAATTCAGAACATTTTCGTCGCTGTCGAGAAAAGCAAACGTGGGATAAAATTTAACTTTAAACTTACTTTTAAATCGATTTTTTAAGTCAATGCCATTTTGAGATTCAGCATCAACAGCCACACAAATAAAATTTTTAGAATAATAATTTATGACATCAGCGTCAGTAAAAATTTCATTCTTCATTTTGTTACAATGAGCGCACCAAGTTGCATATAGCATCAGTACAATAGGCTTTTTTTCGACTTTAGATTGCAATACTGCTGCATAAAAATCTTTATCTAAAAACAATGTTTGTTTTTGAGCGAAAGAATTTTGGATGCCAAAGACAAAAAGTAAAAGAAAAAATAAAGCTTTTTTTATCATTAGATTTCGTTTAAAAAATTCACGCTATGGCAAGCTACTATTGCGGCGGTCTCTGTTCGTAATCTTGTGTTTCCCAAAGATACTGCAATAAATTTATTGTCCAATGCCATTTGAATTTCTTTAACAGAAAAATCTCCTTCAGGACCAATTATAATCAAAATGTCACGTTCTATTTTCGCTACACTCTTTAGCGATTTTTTATCAGTTTCTTCGCAATGAGCAATAAATTTTTGTCCATTAAATTCTTTTTTTAAGAATTCTTTATACGTGATGGGTTCATTTAATTTTGGGATGAAAAAATGTAACGATTGTTTCATTGCCGATTCAATTATTTTTTGAAATCTATCGATTTTTATTATTTTTCTTTCGGAGTGTTCGCATATAATTGGCGTGATTTCTTGTATTCCAATTTCGGTTGCTTTTTCCAAAAACCACTCGTACCGTTCATTCATTTTGGTAGGTGCGACTGCTAAATGCAAGCGATATTTTGGCAGCTCTTGTTTTTCAAATGAAAGAATTGTAATCGTACATTTTGAGTCAGAAGCCAACGCAATTTCAGTTTTAAAAACACAGCCTAAGCCATTAGTTACAAACAATATATCGCCTTCCTTTTTACGAAGTACTTTAATAATATGTTTGCTTTCTTCTTTGTCAAAAACAAATGATTTATCTTTTTCAGTTATCGATGAGTTGTAAAATAATTGCATATTAAAATTCGATTCGTGCTTTCGATACTACTGCCGCATCATTAAATTGTTGTTCTAGGAATTTTTGATATCCTACAATCCCGATCATTGCAGCATTATCTGTTGTGTATTCAAATTTAGGAATAAAAGTTTTCCAGCCATATTTAAGTTCTGCCTCTTTCAGGGTTGATCGAATTCCTGAGTTAGCAGAAACGCCGCCACCAATTGCTATTTGATTGATTCCTGTTTCTTTTACTGCCATTTTTAATTTTTCCATGAGAATTTCAATAATGGTATATTGGATGGAAGCACAAATATCTGCTTTATTGTCTTCAATGAAGCATGAGTTTTCAGCTGTATTCTTTTGGATGAAGTACAATATTTGCGTTTTTAACCCTGAAAAGCTAAAGTTTAAACCGGGGGCTTTCGGCTTAGTAAATAAAAAACGTTTTGGATTTCCTTCTTTTGCAAATTTATCTATCAAAGGCCCTCCGGGATAAGGAAGTCCCATAATTTTAGCAGATTTATCAAACGCCTCTCCAACAGCATCATCTGAAGTTTCTCCAAGGATTTCCATAGCAAAAAAACTATTTACTCGCACTATTTGAGTATGTCCTCCAGAAATAGTTAATGCCAGAAAAGGAAATTGAGGTTTGTCAAAACCTTCTTCGTCAATAAAATGAGCTAGAATGTGGGCATGCATGTGATTTACAGCAATTAGAGGAATGTCTAATGCCATGGCTAATGATTTGGCAAAGGATGTGCCCACCAACAAAGAACCCATTAATCCAGGACCTTGTGTAAAAGCAATTGCAGACAATTGTTCTTTGCGTACATTTGCTTTTTTTAAAGCCATATCTATCACAGGTACAATGTTTTGCTGATGAGCTCTTGAAGCTAATTCTGGAACAACACCACCATATTCTTCATGTATTTTTTGTCCCGCAACAACATTTGACAATACCTTATTGTTTTTAAGAACAGCCGCTGCAGTATCATCACAAGAACTTTCAATAGCTAAAATAAAAACATCATTGTTTGACATTGGGCACAATTTTTGAATTATATTTGATAAACCGCTTTAAAACGATTATTTTTACAACGTTGACAAAAGTAACTATTTTCAAGGTTTCTTATCTACAGCCACATTAAATTTTGGAAGAAAAAAAAGTAAATACCCGTTTTAAGAAAATCAGAAAAATAGTTCTTCGCACTGTTTTGATTTTGCTAATAGTGTTGTTAGCAGGCGGAATAGCACTTTCTTTGCCGGTGGTACAGACTAAAATCGCCCATTATATTACTCAAAAACTAAATAAAGATTTTGGAACAGATATTTATGTCGATGAAGTTGAAGTTAATATTTTTGGGGGTGTTCAATTAAAAAAAGTACTAGTCAAAGACCAGAAAAAAGACACTTTAATATACGCAAATCGAATAATTACCAGTGTTTTAGATGCCCAAAAATTACTTAATGGAAATTTGATTTTTGGTAAAATGACTGCAAACGAATTGACATTAAATGTTAAAACTTACAAAGGTGATACTGATACTAATCTAGATAAATTTGTTGCAGCCTTTGACGATGGCAAACCTGCTTCAGGTAAATTTCGCATGACTTCCGATAAAATCACTTTAAAAAATTGTCGTTTTAGAGAGATTGATTTCAATAGGGAAGTGCCTCTGGACGTTGATTTTACTAAGCTTAATGCGGTAGTTGAAGATTTTAAAATAATCGGACCAAATGTGTATACAACTATCGATGAAATGTCATTTAGAGACCATCGTGGTCTTTTTGTAGAAGATTTGAAGTCCAAGTTTACATATACCAAAAAGAATATTCGATTAGAACAATTGAATTTAAAAACAAAATCATCCCATTTTACGGGATCGGTAACTTTACAATATGAAAGAAAAGATTTCAAAGATTTTAATAACAAAGTTATCTTTAATATCAAAACTCAAAAAGCCTTAATTTCGTCTGATGATATTTGGTATTTCTATAAAGAAATTGGAAAAAATCAACTTTTTGATTTAAAAGGCAAAATCAATGGAACATTAAACAATCTTACCGCCAAAAATTTAAGACTGAAAGATAATAAAAATTCTGAAATTATAGGAAATGTAAACTTTAAAAATCTTTTTGCTAAAAAGGGGCAAGGAGAATTTTACATGAAAGGAACTTTTGAAAAAGTATCTTCCAACTATGAAAATTTAACGGCTTTATTACCAAATGTTCTCGGTAAAAAACTGCCTACCTCATTGAAAAAATTAGGTCAATTTAATTTGAAAGGAACGGCAGAAGTTACCGTAAAATCAATAGATGCCGATTTTAATTTAATGACCAAACTTGGAAATGTGTCCTCTAAATTGGTGATGACTAATCTAGATAATATTGACAATGCAAGTTATAGAGGAAATATTACACTAGATAATTTTGATGTAGGTGTTTTCTTAAATAGAAAAGATGTAGGAAGTGTTAGCATGGATGTTGATGTTGATGGAAAGGGTTTTATTGAAAAATATCTCGATACAAAATTTTCAGGAGAACTAACAAGCATCCGTTATAATGGGTATACATATAAGAATATTTTAACTGACGGAAGTTTTAAAAAACCAATATTTAGAGGAAAAATTAACATCAATGATCCTAATTTATTTTTTGATTTTGATGGAATTGTTGATTTGAGTAAAAAAGAAAATATCTATGATTTCCACGCTAAAATAGATTATGCAAACCTTAAAAAATTAAATTTTATCAAAGATTCTATTTCAGTTTTTAAAGGAGATTTGGTTATCAAAGCAGCAGGAAATTCCATAAATAATATGGTTGGAAATCTTGTGCTTTCTAATGCATCTTATCAAAACTACAAAAATATTTATTTCTTTGATAATCTATCGGTTAATTCCAGTTTTGATTCCAATAATGAACATGCTCTTTCATTGACATCATCAAATGATTTGAATGGAAAAATTCAAGGAAAATTTGAGTTTAACCAAATAAAGATGTTAGTTCAGAACTCATTAGGTAGTTTATATACCAATTATAAACCTAATAATTTGAACAAAGGACAGTATTTAAAGTTTAATTTTTCTAATTTTAATCAGATTATTGAGATTATTGATCCCGATATTTCACTACACAAAGATGCTATTTTAAGTGGAATCATAATAGGCGATAATAACGATTTTAAATTGAATTTCAATTCCAAAACAATTGATGCACTTAATACCCATTTTGATAATGTTAGTTTAGAAATTAATAATAAAAACCCATTGTATAATGCTTATAT
The DNA here is from genome assembly GCA_964610785.1 of uncultured Flavobacterium sp. GTDB lineage: Bacteria > Bacteroidota > Bacteroidia > Flavobacteriales > Flavobacteriaceae > Flavobacterium. The sequence continues at coordinate 34,706 of CAZSZH010000016.1, forward strand.
TCAAATGGATAGTATTAAAAATAAACATTATAAAATAAGAGATTTTTCACTTATCAATGCTACTTCAAAAGATACTTTGTCTTTTAGAACAGAATTTAAAGGTGGCGATACAGGAAAAGATTATTTCAACCTGAATTTATATCATACGATTGATAAAAATAATCAAAACATTATTGGGTTTAGTAAATCTGAAATCATGTTTAAGGATTTATTGTGGTACATTAATGAGTCTAAAAATGATAAAAATAAAGTACTTTTTGATAAAAAATTAACTACTTTCAATTTTGATGACATCCTTATTTCTCATGAGGATCAATCTATCCAATTAAAAGGTTTAATTGAAGGAAAAGCTAATAAAGATTTGCAATTAACATTTCATGAGGTAAACTTAAATAAGGTTACACCATCCATAAAACAATTCAAATTTGATGGAAAACTAAATGGAGAAGTATTTCTCAAGCAGAACAATGCTATTTATCAACCTAGAGCAACTTTAGAGATAAAGGATTTGTTGATTAATAATAAGGCGCTTGGTGACCTGAATCTTACTATTAAAGGAAATAATGAATTTTCAAAATTTGACATTGATTCGAAAATTGAAAATAAAAACGTGAAATCGTTTTCTGCCAATGGAAATTTAGAAGTTGTTGACGAATCAACTTTAATTGATTTAGATTTGAATTTTGATAGATTTAATCTGGGAATTTTGAGTAATTTGGGAGGTGAAGTATTATCAAATATTCGGGGAGTAGCCTCTGGTTCTGCAAAAATAAGCGGAAATGTAAATGATATGGATTACAGCGGTCAATTATATGTGGATGATGCTGGTTTGACAGTTCCATACTTGAATGTTGATTATAAAATAGAGCCTCACTCAATAGTAGATGTTACTCAAAACAAGTTCATTGTAAGAAAAACTAAGATTTTTGACTCCAAATTTAACACTGAAGGCACCATTGAAGGATATATAAAACACAAACAATTTGGTGATTGGGAACTCGATTTGGCAATTGATTCCGAAAGAATTTTGGCATTAAATACTAAAGATCATACTGATGTTGCTTATTTTGGAACGGCATTTATTAACGGAACCGCTAGTATTAAAGGCCCAACCAACGCACTTGAAATTGATGTCAATGCAAAATCAGAAAAAGGAACTGATATCAAAATTCCAATTAATGATGCTGAGGCTGTTGGAGAAAATAATTTCATTCACTTTTTAACGAAACAAGAAAAAGAAGGCAAAACACCAAAACAAGCCGAATTTATTAGAAATTATAATGGACTTCAAATGAATTTTGAATTTGCAATTACACCGGTTGCAAATATCGAAGTTATACTCAATAGAGAGTCAGGTCATGGTATGAAAGGTAAAGGTGTTGGTACACTAAATATGAATATTAATACTCTTGGTAAATTTGAAATGTATGGAGATTTTACCGTTTGGGAAGGTTCTTATAATTTTAAATATGGTGGCTTAATTGATAAAAAATTTGACGTTAAGAAATATGGCTCTATTGTTTGGTCAGGAAATCCATATAATGCAACCTTAAATCTTGAAGCCGTTTCTAAAAACATTACTGCAAATCCTGCGGTATTGATTGATAATGCTTCTTTTAATAAGAAAATACCAGTAGATGTTGTTATAGGGTTAAAAGGAACTATATTCAATCCAGAACCCGATTTTAATATTAATTTTCCAAATGTAAGTTCTGTGTTGAGATCGGAAATTGAGACCAAATTAAGTGATAAAGATACGCGTCAAACTCAAGCATTATATTTACTTTCAACGGGAGGATTTTTAAGTCAAGAAGGATTAAGTCAGTCACAAGTTACTAATAGTTTTTATGAAAAAGCTGGTGCTTTGTTTGGGGATTTATTTAATGATAAAGATGGGAAAGTAAATTTTGAATTATCCTATACCTCTGCCGATAGAACAGCGTTAAAACCGACGGATGGTAGAGTTGTAGCAACCGTAACGACACAAATCAACGATAGAATTACCATTAACGGAAAAGTTGGTGTGCCTACGGGAGGAGTAACCGAAACTACCATAGTTGGTAATTTTGAAGCGCAATATCGGGTTAATGAAGATGGAACCTTAAATTTAAGAATCTTCAATAAAGAAAATGACATTAATTACATTGGTCAAGGAATTGGCTATACGCAAGGCGCCGGAATTTCTTATGAAGTAGACTTTGACACTTTTAAAGAATTAATACACAAGATTTTTAAGAAAACGACTATTGAAAAAGAAAAAAAAGTTATTGAAACCTCTCCAAAGAAAGACTTATTACCAGATTATATTCAACTGAATAACGATAAGAAAAAAACTACCGAAAAGCCAAAAAATAATAGTGAAGCCAAAAAACCTGATGAAAATTAACTTCAGGTTTTTTTGTGTCTAAAAATTATTTAAGAAAATCAAAACTTATCAACGAAAACGATTGAATTTCAATAAAATTGTGATATGTGTAAAAAACAGTTACAGTATATGATGATTCTTTGCTAAATTTACATTTTAAAACATAAAATTATGTCAAAATCGATAAAAAAAGTTGGCGTGCTGACTTCGGGGGGAGATTCTCCTGGAATGAATGCTGCTATACGTTCTGTAGTGCGAACATGTGCTTATCACAATATTGAATGTGTAGGTATTTACAGAGGTTATCAAGGAATGATTGAAGGTGATTTTAAAGAAATGGGACCTCGTTCGGTAAATAATATTGTGAACAAGGGAGGAACTATCTTAAAATCGGCTCGTTCAAAGGAATTTATGACGGTTGAAGGTCGTAAAAAAGCACATCAAAATTTAGTAAATGCAGGAGTAGACGCTCTTGTCGTTATTGGTGGAGATGGAAGTTTTACAGGTGCTGAAGTTTTCAATAATGAATATGATTTTCCTGTAATGGGAATTCCAGGAACGATTGATAACGATATTTTTGGAACCAGTCATACTCTAGGATTTGATACGGCTTTGAACACCGTAGTTGATTGTATTGATAAAATTAGAGACACTGCAAGTTCTCATAATCGACTATTTTTAGTGGAAGTTATGGGAAGAGATGCAGGTCACATTGCTCTTAATGCAGGAATCGGTGCAGGTGCAGAAGAAATATTAATTCCGGAAGAAGATTTAGGCTTGGAGCGATTATTAGATTCTTTACGAAGAAGTAAAGCTTCTGGAAAGTCATCAAGCATCGTAGTTATTGCCGAGGGAGATAAAATAGGAAAAAATGTATTTGAACTTAAAGATTATATTGAAGAACATTTTCCAGAATATGATATTCGTGTATCCGTTTTAGGACACATGCAACGAGGCGGAGCACCGTCTTGTTACGATAGAGTACTTGCTAGTAGATTGGGAGTAAAAGCGGTAGAATCTTTATTGGAAGGTAAATCAAATTTTATGGTGGGTATGTTAAATGATAAAGTAGCTTTAACTCCTTTAGAGCAGGCTATCAAAGGTCATTCAGAAATAGATAGTGAATTATTAAGGGTGTCTGATATCATGACGACATAATTCAATCAAAATAATCAATATCAATTACAGTAAAAAAAAATAAAGTAAAATATAAAAAAATGTCAAAAGTAAAATTAGGAATTAACGGTTTTGGAAGAATTGGAAGAATTGTTTTTAGAGAAACATTCAATAGAGATAATGTAGAAGTTGTTGCTATCAATGATTTATTAGATGTAGATCATTTAGCCTATTTATTGAAATACGATTCAGTTCACGGTCGTTTCAATGGAACTGTTGAAGTCAAAGAAGGAAAACTTTATGTAAACGGAAGAAATATTCGTATCACTGCCGAAAGAAATCCAGCGGATTTAAAATGGAATGAAGTAGGTGTTGATGTAGTTGCTGAATGTACAGGTATTTTCACCACTATTGAAACAGCACAAGAACATATTAAAGGAGGTGCTAAAAAAGTAATTATTTCGGCTCCGTCTGCCGATGCTCCAATGTTTGTTATGGGAGTAAATCATGAAACAGCTAAAGCTACAGATCTTGTAGTTTCAAATGCGTCTTGTACCACCAATTGTCTAGCACCGTTAGCTAAAGTAATTCATGATAATTTCGGAATCGTTGAAGGTTTAATGACTACAGTTCATGCTACAACTTCTACTCAAATGACTGCCGATGGTCCTTCGAGAAAAGATTGGCGAGGTGGACGTGCTGCTAGTGTCAATATTATCCCTTCTTCAACCGGCGCTGCAAAAGCTGTTGGAAAAGTAATTCCAGATTTGAATGGAAAATTAACAGGAATGTCTTTCCGTGTGCCTACAGTTGATGTATCTGTGGTAGATTTAACAGTAAAATTGGCCAAAGAAACTTCTTATGAAGAAATTATGGCTGTTTTAAAGAATGCCTCTGAAACGACAATGAAAGGAATTTTAGGATTCACAGAAGACGCTGTGGTTTCACAAGATTTTGTTTCTGATAAAAGAACTTCAATTGTTGATGCTACGGCTGGAATTGGATTAAATTCAACGTTCTTTAAGTTGGTTTCTTGGTACGATAATGAATATGGTTATTCTAGTAAATTAATTGATTTATCGGTTCATATAGCTAACTTATAATAATTTCAAATCGAAATCCCGATACAAAATAATTGTTATCGGGATTTTGTATTTTCTAACCTAAACTAACTCAAACCATGAAATTATTAGTTGATAGTGGATCTACTAAAGCCGATTGGATAGCAATTGATGAAAACGGAAAAGTATTATTCACCACACAAACGTTAGGCTTAAATCCTGAAGTATTGGATAAAGAAGAAATCATCAATCGTCTTGAAGATAAGTTTGATATTTCTCATAATAGACAAAAAGCAACACATCTATTTTTTTATGGCGCAGGTTGTGGCACCGATAGAATGAAAGATTTTTTGACGCTTACTTTTAAAGAATATTTTTCAAAGGCGGTAATTTCGGTCCATGAAGATACATACGCGGCTGTGTATGCCACAACTCCCAAAAATGAAGAAGCTATCGTTTGTATTTTAGGAACAGGCTCCAATTGCAGTTATTTTGATGGAACGGTTCTACACCAAAAAGTACAATCATTGGGATACATTGCGATGGATGATTGTTCGGGAAATCGCTTTGGACGTCATTTACTAAGAGGCTATTATTTTAATAAAATGCCCAAAGAATTGGCTTTAGAGTTTGAAGAAGAATACAATGTCGAACCCGATAATGTGAAGCATCATCTCTACAAAGAACCTAATCCAAATGCTTATTTAGCTACATTTGCTAAATTCTTAATTAAACATAAAGATTCCGAATTTTGTAAAAAGTTTATATATGCCGAATTGGAAGATTTTGTTGAAAATTATATCAAGCAATTTGATAATTGTACCGAAATTCCGGTTCATTTTGTGGGTTCAATTGCATTTTATCTAAAAGAGGAATTAATTGAAGTTTTATCTAAACATAACATCGAAGTGGGGAATGTACTAAGAAGACCTATTGATGGTTTAATTGCATACCACGTAATGAATAAATAGCAGCAAAAACCTGACTAATTTGTCAGGTTTTTTAATTTTACAATCAAATTCAATTCTATGGAAATCGCAATAATAGCGCACGATGGTAAAAAAGCTGATATGGTTCAGTTTTTAAATAAAAATAAAGATATTTTACTTCAGGAAAATGTCACATTAATCGCTACGGGAACCACTGGAGGAAAAGCAGAAGCAGTCGGATTTAAAGTAAAAAAAATGCTCTCCGGCCCGCAAGGCGGAGATGCACAAATTGCTGCGCGCGTAGCGGAAGGTAAAACCCAAATGGTATTATTTTTTAAAGACCCAAATTCAAGCCATCCTCATGAACCCGATATTAATATGTTGATAAGAATTTGTGATGTGCACAACGTACCTTTAGCAACCAATGAAGCTACTGCTCAACTTTTATTAAACGCTATTGCAAAGGATTAAATCAACAGATTTACAATGGTTTCAAAATTTGAGAGGAATTACAAATTTTATCAATAATTTTAAGGTCAAATAATTGATTTTGAATTTTGTTTAACATTTTTTCGGATAATGGTTTTTGCGACCATTCCGTCAAACGCAACCATTCTTTGATATCTTCAATTTGTTGATTGTATTTGGTTGCCAAAGTTGTCTCAATCTTCTCCATTTCCTTAAATTTTTGAGTTTTGATATTTATTATTTCAAGAATTTGTGTTATCGTATCCGCATGATTTTCCAAAACTTCATCTCGAACAGCTATTACAAAACAGGGCCATGGCGTAGGGCAGTCGCCAACTCTTCTAAAAATACCTTTATCGACTAAGGGTTTGGTCATAAAATGTTCCCACATAAAATAATCTGCGCTTCCATTGGTTAAAGCTTCAACCGCTCCATCGATGGTGTTTACTATTTCAAATTCTAGTTTTTTTGTATCCCAACCTTGGTTATCTGCATTAACATAAGCCATTAATTGCGAACCAGATCCATAACGAGAAATAGCCACTTTGGTATTTTCTAAATCGGCAATAGAATTGTATTTCGATTGTGCTCCAACGTGAATTCCCCATATTAAAGGAGTTTCTACATATACTTGTACAATTTTACTTTGATTTCCTGCAACTATATCTTTTACAATTCCCTCCGATAAAATTACAGCAATATCGGTTGCACCATCACGAAGCATTTGACACATTTTTCCTGTTCCTTCCGGAATATCGGTCCATAGCAAATCAATTCCAACGTTTTTAAATTCGTTATTTTCAATGCATAAATGCCAAGGAAGATTAAAGTGTTCTGGAACTCCAGCTATTTTTATTGTTTTCATTTAGATTCATAGATTATTAGAAAATTAGATTTTTAGGGAAGAAAAAATTGATAATGAATTCATGGATTAAATATAAAAGGTTGATTAAAGTTTGTTTATTATAATACATTCCAAAAGTCTATTAATCTAATAATACATTTTACAATTGCCACCATTTCCACAAAACGCCATTTGCATCTAAATAATCTTCCATAAAAAGCATACCTGCTTTTTGAAAGATATGATTGGAAGCACCATTTTCAGAATGGGTATAGGCATTCATTACTTCAATTTTCATTTCCTTGAATCCATAATCCAACCAAAATTGTGTTGCTTCAGTAGCATAACCCTTGTTCCAGAATTTTTCATCCAATCGATACCCATAATCATAGAAATTGGTATTTCCATTCTCTACATGATCATTCACAAATTTGATACCAGTCCAACCAATAAATTCGCCAGTTTCTTTTAAAATAGTAGCAAAACGCCCAATGTTGTTTTCTAGATATTGCCTTTGGACATATTCAATAACTTTGATGCTTTCATCAATAACTACTTCTGGTTTTTGCCAAAGATATTTGTGAACATTTGGGTTTTTATTTAACTCAAATAAATCTGCAGCATCACTCATTTCAAGTGGGCGAAGCACTAATCGTTCCGTTTCTAATAGTAGATCCATTACGTTGTTTTTAAATGTGAAATTACAATTCTATAGCCATCAGGATCAAGAAACATTTTACCATTATCGCTCCAATAAGGATTTTTGGCTGCTATAAATTCGATACAATGAAGTTTGATTTTATCAAGCATTATTTCATATTCTAATTTAGAATTCGGATAAAACACTAAAATATCCTCCTCACCAAAATTGAAGTCCACAATAGCATCCGATTTTGTAAACTCTAAATGCCAGTTTTCATTTTGCTTTCCAATAAAAATGCCATCATATCCGTTATGATTTTCAAAACTACCAAGCAATTTGAACCCTAAAACAGTTATATAAAAGGATTTTATCCTTTCTAAATCGTTAGTATGTCTTGCAAATCTGAATGTCATATATTATTTTTTACAACACAGAATAGGGAAATTAGAGAAATACTATAATTTTTTAAATTCCTTGAATCTGTGTTCCTAATCACTTAATTTTCAAATTGAAGAATTACCCGCTAATTTGTCTAACGCATACGCAATCAAAGCATCCACAGCTTTATACGGATCATCACTAAAAGTTCCAGCAGCTCGATTGGCAATAATGGCATTTAATGACAAACATTCGTGGCCTAATAATCTTCCTAAGCCATAAATAGCTGCCGTTTCCATTTCAAGATTGGTCATTTTAATACCTTCATATTCAAATTGGTCCATTTTGTTGTTGAGTTTAGCGTCTTGAATGTTTAACCGTAACACACGACCTTGTGGGCCATAAAATCCGCCTGCAGTTCCAGTAAAACCTTTAAATATTTGGTCACTTTCAATACGTTTTTCAAGCGTTTCACTTGCTCTAATAACATAAGGACGGCCTTTTCTTAAATCCCAGTTGGTTTGTTGGATAAAAGCATCTTCTATAGCTTTTTCGGAAATCCCATCAATCAAATAGGAGCGAAGCATGTTGTCCAAGCCCAATCCGTATTGACTCATCACAAAGCTATCGCACGGAATATCGGCTTGTAATGAACCCGACGTACCAATTCGTACAATATGTAACGCAGTCAACTCTTTTTTAACTTCTCTGGTTTCCAAATCGATGTTTACTAAAGCATCCAATTCGTTCATGACAATATCAATGTTGTCTGGACCTATTCCGGTTGACATTACGGTCATTCGTTTACCTTTGTAAATACCAGTTTGCGTTTTAAATTCACGCTTTTGTTGCGAAAATTCAATACTTGAAAAGTGCTTCGTAATTTTTTCTACTCTATTTTGATCACCTACAAAGATGATGTCTTTTGCAATATGTTCCGGTTTTAGATTCAAGTGGTATACACTTCCATCCGGATTTAAAATTAATTCTGATGATGCAATCATTTTTTTTTATGTTATGTATTGTTAGTGCTAACTTCGTACTTTTTATTTCAAACTTCGTACTTTGAATCAGCCTCCTACACGTTTGGTTTTAAATCCTTTGTCTTGTAATAATTTCATTATTTTATCGCGATAATCGCCTTGAATGATGATTTCTCCCTCTTTATATGTGCCACCAACGGCTAGCTTACTTTTAATTTCTTTCGCTAAAATCTTAAGATCATCTTCTTCCCCTTCATAACCCGAAATTATGGTTGTTGGCTTCCCTTTTCGTTTTTCAAATTTGCAAATCATAGGTTCTTTTTGAACGAATAATTCGTGTTCTTTTTCAATTAGCTCATCGGGCTCATTGGAAACCTCGTGGTCTGGAAATAGTTTTTTTAGTTGTTCTTGTAAATCCATATTTCTATAATTATCAAAAATCAAATTCCAAATTCCAACAAGCAATTAATTGGAATTTGGAATTTTAGTATTCGGAATTTCTTCCCTTTTATTTCTTAATTAATCCTAATTCCACCAAACGCTCATTCAAATAATCACCAGCCGTGATGTCTTCAAATTGTTTCGGATTGTTTTCGTCGATACATTCTGCCAAGCAATTCAATTTCATATCGCTTACGGGATGCATGAAGAATGGAATCGAATAACGTGATGTATTCCACAATTCTCTTGGCGGATTAACCACTTGATGAATAGTCGATTTCAATTTATTATTGGTATGTCTCGATAACATATCACCCACATTAATCATCAATTCGTCAGGCTGAGCCATAGCATCTATCCATTCGCCATCATGATTTTGAACTTGTAATCCTTTTCCTTGCGCTCCCATTAAAAGGGTAATCAAATTGATATCGCCATGCGCAGCAGCTCGTACCGCTCCATCTTTAGGTTCATCAGTAATTGGTGGATAGTGAATTGGACGTAAAATACTATTACCATCTTTGATGTAATTATCAAAATAAAACTCATCCAAACCAATATGCAATGCCAATGCTCGCAACACATAAACGCCTGTTTTTTCAAGCATTTCATAGGCTTCTTTACCTACTTTGTTGAAGTTTGCCAATTCATTTACCGTCACATTTTCTGGATATTCATCAGCGTATTTCGAACCTTTACTTACGTATTGTCCAAAATGCCAAAACTCTTTTAAATCTCCTGCGGAACGTCCCTTGGCATGTTCTTTTCCAAACGAAATGTAACCGCGTTGGCCACCAATTCCTGGAATTTCATACTGTTTTTTAGTCTCCAATGGAAGATTAAAGAAGTTGCGCACTTCACTATACAAATCTTCAACCAATTGGTCATCTAAAAAATGACCTTTTAATGCTACGAAGCCAATATCTTCATAAGCTCTTCCGATTTCATTTACAAATTTTTGTTTACGTGCCGGGTCATCCGACAGGAAATCACGTAAGTCAACACTTGGTATTTGTTGCATACTAAAAGTTTTTATTGTTTAAAATAATTGATTACTAGTTCAATTAGTATTACAAATGTAACTATTTTTTGAAATCTAACAATCGCTTTGAAAATAAACCTAAATTTAGTTTTTAGAAAGTTATAGATGTTTATTTCTACTATGTTTCTTGTAATAAATTACTTTTAAAACACTTTAAATTCTGGATTATAAATCAATCCAATAATATTGTCCCAAGGATCTTTGAGTGTTGCCACGACAATTTCTCCTCCCACATTTTGAGGAGCTTCGTGAATCGTAGCACCCAGATTAATAAAATGATCAAACGTTTCTTTGATGTTTTCAACGCCCCAATAACTTACCACAGCATCCGATTTTGATAGTGGAGCTTCCTCAGGCTGAAGGCCTAATTCGTAACCTGTAATATTAAATCCTACATAAAAAGGTTCGTCAAAATAAGGTTGAATATTAAATGCTTTAATATACCATTCTTTAGCATTTAAAATATCGTTTGTTTTATAAATTGTCGTTCGAAGTCCGAGTATTTTAGTCGACATAAAAATTGTTTTAATTACACAAATTTAATGAAAATGTATCTCTTAAATTATCAACATTAATGATTCTCTAAAATAGTTTTTTGTTTTTCACAAATCCATTACATTTGTGACACTAAAATAGTTCATTTGTGACGCCAATTAACAAGCTCAAGATATTCAACGATCCCATATATGGATTTATTACCATTCCGAATTCTCTAATTTATGATTTAATTCAACATCCTTTTTTTCAGCGATTAAGAAGAATTTTGCAAATGGGTTTATCCTATTTAGTCTATCCTGGAGCCCATCATACTCGTTTTCATCATGCTTTGGGTTGTATGCATATTATGCAAAAAGCAGTGCAAACGCTGAGATTTAAAGGCGTTGCTATTTCCGAGGAAGAAGAAAATGCTTTATATATAGCTATTTTGCTGCATGATATTGGCCATGGTCCTTTTAGTCACGCGATGGAACACAGCATCGTTGAAGAAGTGCATCATGAGGAAATTTCACTTAAGTTCATGTATGCATTGAATTTTGAATTTGGAGGAAAATTAGATTTGGCAATTCAAATTTTTAAAGGAGAGTATCATCGAAAATTCATGTGTAATTGATTTCTAAGTAATTAGGCAATGTATGTA
>CAZSZH010000017.1:0-36103 GCA_964610785.1 uncultured Flavobacterium sp.
CGAGATTTCTGAATGTGACTGGAGTTCAGACGTGTGCTCTTCCGATCTATATTCAATGTGTTGTCGATTTTGAAAATACTCCTGAAGAAACGTTAAAAAGAATTACTACTGGTGCTGCGGTTTCGTTAACTGGGGAATTAGTAGAAAGTAAAGGAGCCGGACAGAAATATGAAATTCAAGTTTCTAAATTAGAAATTTTGGGTGATTCTGATGCTGAGAAATTTCCAATGCAACCCAAAAAACACTAGTTGGAATTTTTACGTGAAAATGTACATTTAAGAGTTAGAACTAATGCGTTTGGTGCTATTATGCGAGTTCGTTCGGTATTGGCACATGCAGTACATACCTATTTCCAAGAAAAAGGATTTGTGTATGTAAATACACCAATCATTACAGGTTCGGATGCGGAAGGTGCAGGAGAAATGTTTAAAGTTACCGCTTTACCGTTTGACAACACGCCAAGAACGGACGAAGGAAAAGTAAACTATAAAGAAGATTTCTTCGGAAAAGAAACCAACTTAACGGTTTCTGGTCAACTGGAAGCCGAAACTTATGCCATGGCTTTGGGTCAAGTGTATACCTTTGGACCAACTTTTCGTGCAGAGAATTCCAACACCTCACGTCATTTGGCGGAGTTTTGGATGATTGAACCCGAAGTTGCGTTTAATGATTTGAATGACAATATGGATTTGGCAGAAGATTTTATTCAATTCGTAATTAAATATACGATGGATAAATGTCCCGATGATTTAAAATTCCTAGAAAGTCGTTTGTTGGAAGAAGAAAAATCAAAACCACAAGCCGATCGAAGCGAAATGGCTTTGTTAGAAAAACTAAACTTTGTTTTAGAAAACAATTTCAAACGTGTTTCTTATACAGAGGCTATTGATATTTTAAGAGATTCTACTCCCAATAAAAAGAAAAAATTCAATTACATCATCAATGAATGGGGTGCTGATTTACAAAGTGAACATGAACGTTACCTAGTAGAAAAACACTTTAAATGTCCAGTGATTTTGTTTGATTATCCAGCCAACATTAAAGCATTTTACATGCGTTTAAATGAAGATGGGAAAACCGTTCGTGCTATGGACATTCTTTTTCCTGGAATAGGAGAAATTGTAGGTGGCTCGCAAAGAGAAGAGCGTTATGATGTTTTGATTAAAAAAATGAAAGCTTTAGGGATTGATGAAGAAGAATTATGGTGGTATTTAGATACACGACGATTTGGTTCGGCAGTTCACTCAGGCTTCGGATTAGGATTTGAACGATTGGTATTATTTGTAACAGGAATGACGAACATTAGAGATGTAATACCTTTTCCAAGAACACCACAAAACGCAGATTTTTAAGGCGCAAAAATCTGCCACGAGGGCACAAAGGCACAAAGTTTTAAAAATTTGCTGTCTATATTTTATAAGCCACTAAATAAACAATATCTGCCATCAGAAAGAATAGAAGAAATAGCGAAAATAATCGTGAATGCTGCTTTTAAAGTTCATAAAGAACTTGGGCCAGGATTATTAGAAAAAGTTTACGAAGCATGTCTTGCTTATGAAATTGAAAAAGCAGGATTAATTGTAAAAAGACAAGTTGATATTCCAATTATATATGATGGAATACAATTGAACGAAAAATTAAGATTAGATTTAATTGTTGAAAATCTTGTCATAATTGAAACCAAAGCAGTTGAAATTGTTAATCCTGTTTGGCAAGCACAAATTATTAGTCATTTAAGATTGACAAATAATAAATTAGGCTTTTTAATTAATTTTAATGTGCCATTAATCAAAAATGGAATTAAGAGATTTATAAATACAAGGTGATTTACCATAAAGGCGTAAAGTCAAAAAAATAAAAAACTTTGAGACTTAGTGTCTTCGTGGGAAAGAAAAGAAAAAAGCATAGCGCCTTTGTGCCTTCGTGGCAAAAAACAAAAATTAGTGACGTAACATGTTAAAGCAAAACTTACAATTCAAATTATCTCAAAAACTTTCTCCTCAACAAATTCAGTTGATGAAGTTGATTCAGTTGCCTACTTTGGCATTTGAGCAACGCATGTTGGAAGAAATGAATGAGAACCCGGCATTAGAATTGGGTAAGGAAGAGGAAGTTTATGAAAAAGATGAGTTTGATAACAACGATGACTATGATGACTATGAAGGAAGCGACAATATTGAAGCAGATGATATTAATGTAGACGAATATTTAAGCAACGACGAAATTCCCGATTATAAATTACAAGCCAATAACTATAGTGAAGACGATATTGATCGCGAAAGTCCCTTTGCATCACCTATAAGTTTTCATCAAGATTTAATCAATCAATTGAATACCTCTATATTAAATGATGCCGATAGAGAAATTGCAGAATTTCTGGTAGGCAGCATTGATGATATGGGATATATTCGAAGAAGCATTCAAGATATTGTAGACGATATGGCGTTTACGCAAGGTATTTATACCGATGAAAAAAATGTAGAACGCATATTGCAAGTCATTCACGAATTGGAGCCTTCTGGAGTGGGCGCGCGCGACTTACAAGAATGTTTATTATTACAACTCAAACATAAAACGCCAACGGAAACAATTGCTTTGGCAATAGATATTATCGAACATCAATTCGACGCTTTTACCAAAAAACATTACGATAAGTTACTCCAAAAATATGGTATCTCGCAGGAGTTATTAAAGAAAACCATTCACGAAATTGAAAAATTGAATCCCAAACCGGGTAGTTCTTTTACAGGAAACAATAAAGTAACCGAAAACATCATTCCCGATTTTGCTATCCGAATTAACGATGGCGAATTGGAACTGACATTGAATGGAAGAAATGCCCCTGCATTGCATGTTTCTAAAGATTACCAAGAAATGATGGAAACCTATAAAGTATCTCGCGACAAATCGAATTCACAGAAGGATGCGGTGCAATTTATTAAACAAAAATTAGATTCGGCCAAATGGTTTATTGATGCCATCAAGCAACGTCAAGAAACTTTATACGTGACCATGAATGCCATCATGCACTTTCAAGAAGAATACTTTTTGGATGGCGAAGAAACCAGCATGAAACCGATGATTCTAAAAGATATTGCCGATATGGTCGGACTGGATATTTCTACAGTTTCTCGTGTAGCAAATAGTAAATATGTAGATACGCCTTATGGCACCAAATTGATTAAAGAATTCTTCTCGGAAGCGATGAAAAATGACCAAGGCGAAGATGTTTCTACTCTAGAAATCAAGAAGATTCTACAAAATGTTATTGAAGCCGAAGACAAACACAAACCGCTACCCGACGATCAATTAGCAGATATCTTAAAAGAAAAAGGCTATCCTATTGCCCGAAGAACCATTGCTAAATACAGAGAGCAATTAGACATTCCTGTAGCTCGAATGAGAAAGAAGATATAATCGGAACTTGTTTTCAGATTCTTAATAATTACAAAAGATGAACTGTGAAGTTCGTCTTTTTATTTAATAAACTATTCTTGTTAAATCATATTTTATTAACTTCTAACGCACAACTCCTTACTTTCCATCAAAGTTCAATCCAACAATAATTTCGCATTTCCACCTATTTTTAAAATCCAAAATAAATCGTAAGTTTACCTATATAAAAACAAATAAAAAAATGTCGGATTTTTGGATTTTTTTTAAAGTAGGACTGCATCATGTGCTGGATATTCATGGATATGATCATTTACTTTTCCTTATTGCACTTTCGGCCTCCTATACTTCTAGAGACTGGAAAAGAATCTTAATTTTAGTCTCCTTTTTCACGCTGGGCCATTCAATTTCTATGGTACTTTCTGTTTTTAATATTGTTTCGGTAAAAACAATATGGATAGAACTGCTTATTCCATGTACAATATTAATTGCTGCACTTTTCAATCTTGTTATGGCTGGAAAATCTGCTAAATCGGGAACAATATCTTTTATTGCAGGAACAACTATATTCTTCGGAATTATTCATGGATTGGGCTTTTCAAATTATTTCAATTCTATTTTACCCGGAAAACCTGCTGAAAAACTTGTGCCATTATCTGAATTTGCGCTCGGAATTGAATGTGCTCAAATTATGGTAGTTATTGCGGTTTTAATTTTGGCATTCATCGCTCAAACATTATTCCGATTTAATAAACGTGATTTTACACTCATCATGTCAAGTTTTGTCATTGGCGTAGTTGTTCCTTTACTTATTCAAAATCCAATTTGGAGCAAATAAGTTTTATTTGGAATAAATCTCTAGTTATCTTTGTAAACCATTTGAACAGAATTTAGATTTTCAAATCAAAAATGAAAGACAAAAAACAACAAAAATACGATAAAGCTTATTTGAGAATTGCTGCCGAATGGAGTAAACTCTCCTACTGCAAACGCAAGCAAGTGGGCGCCATTATTGTTCGCGACAGAATGATAATTTCTGACGGATATAATGGTACCCCGTCGGGCTTTGAAAATTGCTGTGAAGACGAAGAAGGATTAACACAATGGTATGTGCTTCACGCAGAAGCCAATGCCATATTGAAAGTAGCACGTTCCACCCAATCGTGTGATAATGCAACCTTGTATATCACACTATCTCCTTGTAAAGAATGTAGTAAATTAATTCATCAATCAGGAATTAAACGAGTAGTCTATCAAAAAGGATATCGAGATACTTCGGGAATTGATTTTTTGACCAAAGCAGGAATTGAAATTTCTCAAATTGAAGAATTAGAATAAGTAAAAAAACATACCTTTGGGATGAAGTCCTTTGAAAAATGAAAATCAATAAAATCTATATTCCTTTTTTGTTTTTTTCCTGTGTTGCCTTGGGAATAGTGCTTGGTGGATTTATAAATTATCCCTCTGGTAAAGCGCCCTTTGCTAAAAACAATTACAAAACCAAACTCAATAGATTATTAGACTTTATTGATAAAGAATATGTCGATGATGTTAAAACCGACTCTATTGTAAACTTAACAGTAACCAATATTCTAGCCAATCTCGATCCGCATTCGGTTTATGTTCCGCCAAGTGAGCAAAGTTCAATTGCCGAAAGTATGAAAGGTGATTTTGTTGGAATTGGGATTAATTTTTATTCTTATAAAGATACAATTGCGGTTATCAAACCTATGGAAAATGGTCCTGCAGCTAAAGCGGGAATTAAAGAAGGTGATCGAATTCTATATGCCGATAATTTTAAACTTTTTGGAGAAAAACTTAAAAATGAAGTATTATTTAGCAAATTGAAAGGAAAAAAAGATTCAGAAGTAACCTTAACCGTTTACAGAAAATCAGAAAAAAAACAGCTTAAATTAAAAGTAATCCGAGATGTCGTTCCAATTAAAAGTGTTGATGTGTCCATCATGCTTAACAAGGAAACAGGTTATATTAAAATTAATCGTTTTGCCGAAACTACTGCCAAAGAATTTCATGCCGCATTATTGAATTTGAAGAAAAACCACATTACTTCCTTACTAATTGATTTACGCGAAAATGGTGGAGGATTTATGGAATCTGCTGTTGAAATTGCAGACGAATTATTGAAAGACAAAGAGTTGATTGTTTTTACTAAAAACAAAAAAGGGAATATTGATAAAATTCATGCTACTGAAAAAGGCGATTATGAGTCAGGACGAGTTGCTGTATTAATTGATGAAAATTCAGCATCGGCGAGCGAAATTTTGGCAGGAGCGATTCAAGATAATGATCGAGGAACAATTTATGGTAGACGTTCTTTTGGAAAAGGATTGGTCCAACGTGAAATGAATTTTGATGATGGCTCTGCCGTTCGATTAACCATTGCAAGATATTATACTCCCAGCGGTCGATCAATTCAAAAACCCTACAAAAAAGGGGATAGTGAAGATTATTTCAAAGAATCTGAAAGTCGTTATGTAAGTGGCGAATTGTATGAAAAAAGCAAAATGAAAATTGCCGATTCTTTAAAATTCAAAACTAAAAATGGAAGAATTGTTTATGGAGGCGGTGGTATTGTACCAGATGTTTTTGTTCCGTTAGAGGTAACGCACGGCAACGAAAGTTTAGAATATATCTTGCAAACAGGCCTAGTAGGACATTTTGTTTTTGAGCAATTGGACCAAAATAGAACTGTGTTTAAAGGATTGAATTTTGACCAATTTCAAACTAAAATGAAAGATAATGGCTACTATGTAACGCAATTTGAAAAATATTTATCTAAAATTGGAATAGCCCTAAATTTGAATAAAAATAATGGTATCGTAAATCGTTACATCACTGCAGAATTTGCCAGACAATTATTTGGAGAAAATCAATATTATCAAATTATCTTGAAAGAAGATGCTATGATTAAGGCTGTATTGAAGCACTAAATGTTATTTTCTAATCGAGTCATGACTTTGGCTCGAAATTCCATCATTCCACATCGTTAAAATATCAGTGGCAACTGCAGCGCCGCTCCCTGCAGCAATCGCCAATTGACTTCTATGTCCCGCCAAAGTTCCAGCAACATAAATGCCGTCGGATACTTTGTGATCCTCATTTTTAAGTTGAATTCGCTGTTTTTCGGCAACTGCTTTTTTATGAGGTTCTACATAGTTCATCACTCCATCAATGGCAAAAGTATTGGCAGAACCTATTGCAATCACAATATTTTTCGCAGGATACGAATTCTTATTTGTAACAACATTGAAATTTGGAAATACACCTTCTATCCGAATTACTTTTTCATTTTCAATTTGATCGACATGTGGATATAAGTCATGAAGTTGTTCTAAGCTTTCGATCAATAGTTCCGATCCCAATTTACCTGATGTAATACCGTAAGCATTATTAAACAATGCCTCTTGTAGTGCTGATGTTTTTTGGTGGGTAATAATTCCAATTTTTTTCTCTTGAACAAAAGACTTTTTATACGCCGATCCAAGAACCAAAGCACATGAAACTCCAGAGGCTCCTCCGCCAATGATTAATACATCAAACATAATAAAGAAAGTATATTATAAATTTTCAAAACTGAAATTCCAAAGAATCAGGAATTTAATTGTTATTGATTTTTAAGCTTTTCTTCAATCTTTTTAGACATTCTAAAAATTAGAAGAATAAAAATTGCGCTCAAAGAAGCAACAATTCCAATAAGCGCCACCATGCTATTTCCTTCAAAAGGTTTTTTGAAATCTAACATAGTTACATTGAAACTAATAAGCGCAATTGCTAAAACAATTAATATGATAGTAAAAATTTTCATGGAATGAATTTAAAGCGTAAAAATAGTAAAATTTGATTTAAACAAATAATCCTTTAACATTAGCAGCAAATAATTTAACAGCAATGGCTAATAGGACTACTCCGAATGTTTTTCGAATCACGCCCAAACCATTTTTCCCTAATAATTTCTCAATTTTGGACGAAGATCTTAGTACAGCATAAACGAGAAAAATATTCAAAATAATGGCAATAATGATATTGGTCGTTTGAAATTGAGAACGCAATGAGAGAAGTGTTGTCATGGTTCCAGCACCAGCAATTAAAGGAAAAGCAAGTGGCACAATCGATGCCGAACTAGCCTCTTCTTCTTTGTAAATTCGAATTCCAAGAATCATTTCGAGCGCTAAAAAAAACAATACAAACGAACCAGCTACAGCAAACGAATGTACATCTATACCAATTAAGTTTAATAATTCTTCCCCAACAAAAAGAAAAACAATCATAATAGTACCCGCGGCAATAGAAGCTTTTTCCGATTCAATATGTCCATATTTTTGTCTCAAATCAACGATAATTGGAATGGTTCCCACAATATCGATTACGGCAAAAAGCACCATTCCAATGGTTGCAATTTCTTTAAAATCAAATCCTAACATAGTCCGTTCTATTTAAAGCACAAAATTATGATTTTCCATTTGCTTAACGGCTATGAATTGATATAATCCTTTGTACATTTGTAAAAATTTACAGAATTTCAACATGTTTCAATTAGGAAAAACCATAGTTTCAGAAGATATATTAGAAAAAGATTTTGTTTGTAATCTTTCGGCTTGTCATGGCGCGTGTTGTGTCGATGGCGATGCAGGCGCACCTTTGAGCGAAGAAGAAACTAAAATAATGGAAGCTATTTATCCAAAGGTAAAACCATTTTTGAGAAAAGAAGGAATTGAAGCTATTGAACGATTGGGAACTTGGGTAAAAGGAACCGAACAAGATTTAGAAACACCACTTATTGATAATAAAGATTGTGCTTATGTAATTTTTGATGGCAAAACTGCACTTTGCGGGATTGAACAAGCCTACAATCAAGGTGTAGTAGATTGGAAAAAACCTGTTTCTTGTCATTTATACCCTATTCGAGTAAAAGATTTTTCAGAATTTGCTGCCGTTAATTATGACCGTTGGGATATTTGTGATGATGCGTGTTCGCTTGGAAAAGAACTTCAAGTGCCAATATATAAATTCGTAAAAGAAGCATTGATTAGAAAATTTGGTGAAGATTGGTACATGGAATTGGAAAAAGTTGCAGAAGAGTTGCAAAGGGAACGATTGTAATTAAATTTTTCAGTTTTCAATGTATTTTCTCTTTACTTTTGTGCTAAATAAAAGTTATAAAAATCTAAAAAATAATATATGAGAGTTGCTGTAGTGGGTGCAACCGGAATGGTTGGCGAAGTAATGCTTCAGGTTTTAGCAGAAAGAAATTTTCCTGTAACCGAATTAATTCCAGTAGCATCAGAGAAATCTGTAGGAAAGGAAATCGAGTTTAAAGGCAAAAAATATAAAGTAGTGGGTATGCAAACCGCTGTTGATATGAAAGCAGATATAGCTTTATTCTCTGCCGGTGGGCAAACCTCATTAGATTGGGCTCCAAAATTTGCAGCAGCAGGAACTACCGTGATAGACAATTCTTCGGCTTGGAGAATGGATCCTACAAAAAAATTAATTGTACCAGAAATCAATGCCTCTCAATTGACCAAAGACGATAAAATTATTGCCAATCCTAACTGTTCTACAATTCAAATGGTGATGGTTTTGGCACCCTTACACAAAAAATATAAAATCAAACGTGTAATTGTTTCTACCTATCAATCAATAACAGGAACTGGAGTTAAAGCAGTGCAACAATTAGAAAATGAATATGCTGGCGTTCAAGGCGAAATGGCGTATAAATATCCTATTCACCGCAATGCAATCCCGCAATGTGATAGTTTTGAAGAAAACGGCTATACTAAAGAAGAAATGAAATTGGTTCGCGAAACCCAAAAAATCATCGGAGATAAAACTATCGCCGTTACGGCAACAGCGATTAGAATTCCTGTTGTTGGCGGGCACAGTGAAGCTGTTAATGTAGAATTTGCTGCAGATTTTAATATAAGCGATGTTAGAGAACTTTTGCATCACACTGCAGGTGTTGTCGTGCAAGATAATAATGATACCTATACCTACCCAATGCCATTATTTGCGCAAGGAAAAGATGATGTTTTTGTGGGAAGAATTCGTCGTGACGAAAGCCAACCCAATTCCTTAAATATGTGGATTGTTTCTGATAATTTAAGAAAAGGAGCCGCAACCAATACTATTCAAATCGCCGAATATTTAGTGGCAAATCAATTAGTTTAACACTTTAATTTTTTATAAAATCATTTGAATTACAATTTTTAAAGTTTGTAATTCAGATTATTTTTTTATTTTTAGGATTATTTTAAACGTGAACAAACAGCATTAAAAACATAAACAAAATCAATAATTAAAAAAATACACTAGTAAGCAAGCATTGATAAAAAAAACAATGCTGTTTTTACAATAGCTCTAATCTAAATAAAAGAAAAAATATAATCTTCGGAGTTAATTTTACTATAGAACACTATCAAAAGACACAAACACTAAGATTGCTAGCTTTGTGTCTTTTTTTTATTTAAAAACTATTGTCTCCGTCTAGTAAATTTCCTAATCCTCCAAGTATACTTCCTTCTTCGCGAGAACTTCCGCCTGCTTTTGGGGCAGAAGCAATAATTCGATCGGCAAGTCTGCTAAACGGTAATGACTGCACATACACCGTTCCAGGACCACGCAACGTTGCATAAAACAAGCCTTCTCCTCCAAAAAGGGAATTTTTAATCCCACCAATAAATTCGATATCATAATCGACCTCTTTGGTAAAACCAACAAGGCATCCGGTGTCAACTTTTAGTAATTCTCCATTAGCAAGTTCTTTTTTGGCTAATGTTCCACCAGAATGCACAAAAACCATTCCGTCTCCTTCCAATTTTTCTATGATGAATCCTTCACCACCAAACAAGCCGCGTCCTAGTTTTTTAGAAAATTCTATTCCTACCGAAACTCCTTTAGCCGCGCAGAGAAATGAATTTTTTTGACAAATAAATCGTCCCCCAAATTGCATCAAGTCAATAGCAACAATTTTACCTGGATAAGGTGCAGCAAATGAGACTTTACTTTTAGCCTGATTTTGATTAATAAAGGCTGTCATAAAAAGGCTTTCTCCAACAAGAACTCTTTTTCCTGCTGATAGCAACTTGCCAAATAATCCGCTTCCTTGTTGTTGAGAACCATCACCAAATATGGTTTCCATTTGAATTCCATTTTCCATCATCATAAAACTTCCTGCTTCTGCAATAACAATTTCTTGTGGATCAAGTTCAATTTCGACATATTGCATTTCATCTCCAAAAATTTGGTAGTCAATTTCGTGCGCTTGCATAATTATTTATTTTAAGATTATACTTATTAGTTGATGGAACTAATCCAACGTTACAACTGCTATACATTAATTTTAAAAAAAACGAATTGTGTATAAAAATACAACAATATATAAGTATAGTTTAAAATATTAATGTTATTTTTACCACATTACTAATCATTAAATTAAACTATTATGAATTCACAGTTTACAAAAATTGTTAGAATACTTCTGGGTTTACTCCTTATTTTATTTGGATTAAACAAACTATTAGCAAGTCCATTCATACCATTACCCGAACTTCCAGCTAAAGCAGCCGATTTTATGTCATCTTTAGCAGCAACTGGTTATGTGTTAAAAACGGTTGGATTTTTAGAGATGATAATAGGAGCTTTATTATTATTAAAAAAATGGATTGCATTTGCTTTAATTGCATTGGTTCCTATATCATTAAACATCTTGCTATTTCATCTTTTTTTAGATACTTCTGGCATCGCTGGCGCATTAGTAGTCGCAACGTTGAATGGAATCCTAATTTACAAGCATTGGTCACAATATAAGCCGCTTTTTATGTAAAATATAAGCTCCGAAATAAAATCGGAGCTTTTTTTAGTACTTTATTTTTCCAATATGAGCCATAATTCTTGAGATTTTGACTTTTCTTTTTTCAATATAAGCCGAAGAATTAGATGCTTTGTACTTTCTTGGATTGGGTAAAATAGCGGCAATACCAATGGCTTGTATTTTGTTCAAACTTTTAGCATCAGTTTGATACCAATAGTGCGCCGCAGCTTCTGCACCATAAATCCCTTCGCCCATCTCGATACTATTAAGATAGACCTCCATAATTCGTTCTTTTCCCCAAAATAATTCTATTAAAAAAGTGAAATAAGCCTCCAATCCTTTTCTAACGTAGCTTCTTCCTTGCCATAAAAAAACATTTTTAGCCGTTTGTTGTGATATAGTACTGCCTCCTTTGAGTTTTTTCCCGCGATTGTTATTTTTGTATGCTATTTGCATCGCTTTAAAATCAAATCCATTATGTTTTAAAAAATTACCATCCTCACTCGCAATCACTGCTTTTTGGAGATTAGAAGAAATATTATCAAGGGGTTGCCAAGAATGGTTGCAGGTCATTTCTTTTCCTTCCCATTTTTGCTCTATACTCCGCGTAATCATTAATGGAGTAAAAGGTACAGGAATCCATTTGAAAACTAGAACCAAAAAAATAGAAATCCCAAAAAACCAAAGCATGGCTTTCCAAATAAAGCGTTTTACTTTCTGAAAGAAAGTTCGATTTGTTGTTTTTATGTTTTTTTTAATTGCCATTACAATAATGCTGCTAATTCTTTACCTACTATACTTCCGATGGCGACTCCCATGCCTCCTAATCTAACACCGCAATAGACATTTTCAGATAATTGAGAAACAATAGGATTCTTATGTGAACCTATACCCATAATACCACTCCAACGGTGCGCAATTTTAAATTCTTTATTGGGTAAAATTACTTCTTTTAACAGCGTTTCCAATCGATTCTGTATTGTTTCTGTTTGTGATAAATCTGTGGTGGTCTCGCCTTCAAAATCTAAATTCCTTCCTCCGCCCAATAAAATTCTATCCTCAAAATTTCGGAAATAATAAAAGCCTTTATCTAAATGAAAAGTTCCCTTAATGTCTAGATTAGAAATTGGTTCAGTAATAAGAACTTGCGCGCGTGCTGGTTTTACAGCATTATCAGTTAGTTGGGAAGCAAAGCCATTGGTTGCAAAAAGTAGTTTGTTGGTTTTAAATGAAAAATCATTAACCACAACTTCAACAGAATTATTTTTATCAATAAATGAAGATACTGTTGCTTGATTTAAAATTAAAATATTTTGAGAGGCAGCTTCTTTTAATAAAGCTTGCATCATATTGCCAGTGTCAATTTGTGCTTCAAACGGATTAAAAACAATATATTCTTGAATATTTTTAAAATCAAATCGATCGACTTCTTTTGAAAAAACATCATTTTTAAACAAAGGCTTTAAAAGTTCATTGATAAAAGGAAGTTTTTGTAAACATTCGCTATAAGTTATTTCATCTTCATTTAAAAATAATTCATAGCCACCATAGGGTTTAAAATCTAAAATGGAATCGCCTACTCGTTTTCGCAATAATTGTAATCCGCTCCATCTTTTTTGTATGAGTTGGATAACCTCCTCTTCTGAATGAGAATTTAAGTCATCCATAATTTCGGATAAACTCCCAAAGCAGGCAAAACCAGCATTTTTGGTACTTGCTCCTTGCGGTAAAATTCCCTTTTCAAGAATTAATATTTTACTTGCTGGAAAACGTTCTCTAATATTTAGCGCACAATGCAATCCGACGATACCACTACCAACAATAGTAAAATCAACTTGTGAGAACCAATTCTTAATTTCCCAATAACTTAATTGCATGAAGATATTTTTTTGATAAAAATAATGTTTTTTTATTGGTTTAAAAATTACATGTGTTATTTATTCATCATACAAAGCGCACCAATATAGTAATAGTTAACATCGAGCATAAAGAAAACCATTGCACCTAATTTAACTTCATTTGAATAACTATTTTTTACAGATCATAAAAATACCCCCAAAGCTTGATGCTTATGGGGGTATAAATATTGAATGATTTGTTTAAGCTAAGTAGATAAACTATTCTACAACTATTTTCTTAACCACTTTCTTGTCTCCATCTTTTACGGTAACTAAATAAACCCCAGATTGAACAGTGTCTAATTGTAGATTTTGAGAGAACATCCCAGTATTAGGATAACTTCTCTCGAAAATACTTCTTCCTCTAATATCATGTACTATAATT
This sequence comes from uncultured Flavobacterium sp., assembly GCA_964610785.1. Classification (GTDB taxonomy): domain Bacteria; phylum Bacteroidota; class Bacteroidia; order Flavobacteriales; family Flavobacteriaceae; genus Flavobacterium. The sequence continues at coordinate 13,508 of CAZSZH010000017.1, forward strand.
TCTATATCGTTTGTTGATTGAGAATCAAATTGAACAGAAAAATTTCCTTTATTTGGATTTGGATACAGTGAAAAATTATTTAATTCAAAAGCTTCATTAGCCAAGGCAGTGATAGCAAAATTTTTAGAATTAACTGCTAAAAAAACATTACCAACAGCTTTAACCATAAATCTGCAAGTTGATGATGCTGGTGTATTAGATGGAATCGTTACTGCATAAGAGCCATTATTAGCAACTCCCGAAGCGATGTTAGTCCATGTGGTTGGGTTTGGTGTTGTACATAAATTCATACTTGAATCTGTCTCGAGTGAAGTCGATACATTGGTTGACAACAAAATATCTACTGTAGGACTATTAAAAGGTGCGGATGCAGTACTACCCTTTACCCAAGAAACGGTTTGAGTAGAACCTGCTGGATAAGAAAGACCTGTTGTGTTTTGGGAAGAAACACTAAAAGCTCCTCCTGTTGCATTAACGGTAATCACAGTAGCATCCTCTGCTGTTTGGCCTCCCCCAGCATGATTATCTCTTGCTGTAAAAGTAAAATTTAAAGTTCTTGCAACAGAGGAAACACTTTCACAATTAGTTATTGGTGTTCCAGCTGTACTTACTGGTGTTGCCGTTGTTACAGCCAAAGTTCCTGCCAAAATTTTTCCCATTTGCGGGAAATATCTAAATTTATTAGAGCTTGGTTTAAATGTTCTCCAATTAGCCCCATCAGTTTTTGAATTTAACACTTCACTTGTTGTTTCAGATTGTGAACTTGTCATACAATCATTCTCCTCCCATACATAGGTTAAAACATCAGCAACATCGGCATCAGAAGCGGTTCCTGTAAGCATAAAAGCTGTTCCAACTGGTATTGTATAATCTAATCCAGCATTAACAACTGGAACTGCGTCTGTCATTGCTACAGAAACTGGACAAGTGACTGCTGAAGATGCTAAATTTAATTGAATTTGATGAATACTTCTGTAAGAAAAGAAAGGATCTGAATGCAATTGTACATTAACATCTGTAACCCCAGCATACGCCATAATAGTAGATCCACTTGCTGGTTCAGTTTGAACATCATCAATACCTGTTGTAACATAAGGACCCTCATAACCAAAAGAAAAAGTATGATTCCCTCCTAGTTGATGACCCATTTCATGTGATACAAAATCAACATCAAAACTATCTCCAGAAGGCAAACCACTACCCGGAGAAGTTATTCCGCTACCTTTATAATTGTTTGGCACATTTACATTTGGAGTTACAGAAGTATCAACAGAATAAGAAACATCATTACTACAAACACAACCTATACAACCTGCGTTTCCGCCACCACCTGATGCTCCAAACATATGCCCAATATCAAATGCTGCATCCCCTGTACCATCGGCATTAAAATTTGCCACATGTAAAACATTCATCAATTGATAATTCCAATTGGCCATTCCTGATGCAGCAGAATACGGATCTGTACTCGCTTTGTAATAAATAACATTGGTGTTGTCAATCATATTCAAGTGAACTGCTAAATCTTTTTCATAAATGCCGTTTACTCTTGTCATAGTAGCATTCATTGCGGCAATAACTTTGACTTTATCTGCTGCTGTACCAGCAGTAGTTGCTCCAAAAGCTGCTGCATACTCGCCAGTACAAGATAGAGCTAATCGTAATGTCTTGTATGTTTGATTGTTTGAATCTGGTTTATTTGTAATATTTCCTGGTAAATCATTAGTAACAATATGATTTGATTTTGTTGAACAAACTAAACTTCTTTTATTTCTATTATTATCACCAAACAACACATAAGTTGTTGATAGTTTGTCATAACCTTCAATAAATTCAGTAGTTCCATTAGATCTAAAAAGAATGGTTTGAATTCCTTGTGGAGAAACACTAAAATTTACTGTTGCTCCTTTGTCAGAAATTCCTTTTCCTACATAAGCTCTGATTTCCGGAAATTGAGCCTGAAAACTTGGCGTCATATTAGAATTTTCCCAAACTTGAAATTTTTCAATTTCTCCATTCAAATTTGGAAGTTCAATAACAACACCTTGTTGTTTAGAAAACTTGTCTTTTGCATTAATTAAAGGCTTTTTAAAACCATTTGAATCTAATGAAAAATACAACTCTCCTTGAGTATTTTCATGCTCATTTACTCTAACTAATTTAGAAACATTAGAAATCTCTGTTTTTTGCCAAACTGTGCCGTTTTGAGCGATTAATTGTCCAAAAGACATGCTTACAATTAGCAATAGTATTACTTTTTTCATTTTCAAAAATTAAATATTCAACAACAAATGTATTCTATTTATAAATATATCAAAAAAAAAGCACCCTATGATTGAGTGCTTTTAACAAGTATTAAGAAAATATTAATTATTCTACTATTATCTTTTTAACTACTTTTTTGTCTCCATCTTTTACTGTTACTAAATAAACTCCTGACTGAACGGAGTCAAGTTGTAAATTTTGTGAAAATATTGCTGTATTCGGGAATTTTCTTTGATAAATATTTCTACCTCCAATATCATTAACTAAAATTTCGATATCATTTGTGGAATTAGAATCGAATTGAATAGTAAAGTTTCCTTTACTTGGATTAGGATATAACGAAAAATTATTTAAGCCAAAGGCTTCATTAGACAATGATGGAGTGATAGTAAAGTTAGTGGTATTTACATTAAAAAATATATTTGAACTTGCTTTGACCATAAATCTACATGTTGAAGAAGGAATATTTGGAATAACGACCGAAGCAGTCCCACTGTTTGTTAATCCAGAAGCTACTAAAGTCGGAAAAGTAGCAGTAGTTCCGTTTGCATCCGTTGATAAATAAACGTCTACGGTTGAAGCTCCAGCCAAAGAACTTGTGCTTGCGACATTCCAAGTAATTGTTTGTGTAGAGCCTCCTTCATAGGTTATTCCTGTTGTAGACTGAGAAGTTACAGTAAAAGGACCTTTTGTAGCATCAACGGTTACAACCATATCATCAAAGTTTGTTTGACCTGCTGTTGCAACATTATCTCTAACCGTTAATCTAAAATTTAATGTTCTTGCCACTGAACTTAAAGCTTCCACATTTATACCATCATTCCCCGTTCCAGCGGTGGTTTGACCATTTGCAAGAACTGTAGTCATATTTGGAAAATATCTAAAAGAATCAACGGTCGGACTATAAGACCTAAAATTAGGACCCACTGTTTTTGCAATTTTAGCAACACTATTTGCTCCAGTTTGTGAACCACAATCATCATACTGCTCCCAGCAATACGTCAATGCATCACCATTTGCATCTGTAGCAGATCCATTCAAAATAAAAGGTGTACTTTTAGGAATTGTGTAATCTGAACCTGCATTTACTAAAGGCGCTACATTAGCTAAAGTTGTTATTGTTGGACATGTTTTGGTTGCTAAATTAGCTTGAATTTGTTCAATTGTTGCGGCGTGATATATATCTATAGAGTGCATTGCAACGTCTTGCGAGGTTATACCAGCATATCCCATAATCGTTACTCCAGATCCAACTTCCATATTCACGCCGGTCCCTTCGCTATTATTTGAAAAGGTATGATTTCCGCCCATTTGGTGTCCCATTTCATGAACCACATAGTCAATATCAAAATTATCACCCATGGGAATTCCGTCCGCTGGGGATGTAATTCCTGATCCTTTATTTAAATCTGTTGTGCTTGAAGTATCATCAACGCAAACACAACCAATACAACCAGCATTACCTCCTCCGCCTGAAGCACCAAACATGTGTCCGATATCATAAACAGCATTATTGGCAGCAAGAGTTGATCCAGTACCTGTTAATTTTGTACTTAATGTATTTTGTAATTGTTTGTTCCAATTGGTTAATGTAGTATAGGGATCGGTTGAAGCATTATAAAAAATAACATTTGTAGTACTTGCAATAAGTGTTAAATGTACTGCTAAATCTTTTTCATAAACTCCATTACAACGAGTAAGCGTTGCGTTGAATGCCGCTAATACCTTACCTGTATCTACCGCATTACCTGCTGTTGAAGCCCCAAAATAAGCCGCATATTCTCCATTACAAGATTGTGCTAGACGCATAGTTTTTAATTGACCAACATTAGAACGATTTGTATTTCCGATTTTAGGTAGCGTTTCATTAAATAGTCTTTTGTCTTCCGTTGAACATGTAAAAGGGATTGCTCCTTTATCTCGAGCAGATTTATAAACTGCATAAACAGTAGCATCTTCAGAATAAGGCTCCATGAATTCTGCTTGGCTATCTGCTCTAAAAACCATAGTTTGTATTCCTTGAGGCGAAAGACTTAAACGTAACTGCGCATGTTTGTCATCAATTCCAAGACCTACATAGGCTCTAATATCTGGAAATTGTGCTTGTAATTCAGAGTCAAAGTTTGACGCTTCGAGCATTTCAAATCGCTCTAATACACCATTGGTATTTGGCAAAGATATAATTACTCCTTTATTGGTTAAAAATCTATCTGGAGCAGTATATAATAATTGCTTTAATACGTCAAAATTTAAAGAGTATAGGTCAAATTTGTTTGGAAATGATAATCTTTTAACATTTTTAGAAACAACAATATTTTGGTTTTTGGCAGCAGTCCAAAGCCTATCATTTTGGGAATATGCTCTAGAAATGGATAAAACTGTTAAAATGGTTACTAGTAGGTTTCTTTTCATTTTTTTTAATTTTAATAGACAAATATATACTTTTTATGAGAATTCAAAAAAAAAGTGCCCAAATTAATGAACACTTTTAAGTATTTTAATGAAATATTAATTATTCAACTATGATTTTTTTGGTTATTTTTTGCTCACCATCTTGAATATTCACTAAATAAATTCCAGTTTGTGCCGAATTTAATTCAACATTTTGATCAAACAATCCTGAGTTTTCAAAAGACTGATTAAAAATTTGTCTACCACTCATATCAAAAACTCCAATTTGAATTGGACTATTAGAGTTCGAATTAAATTTAACCTTAAAACTACCACTGTTAGGGTTTGGATATAAAGAGAAGTTTTCAAAAGAAAAACTTGAATTTGCTAAAGGAGTAATTGTTTGTGTACATACCTGAATAGAAAAAGAATTAACAGTTCCTACATTACCAGCAACTTTATCCCAAAATCCAACTTGCCAATTTCCTGTAGGATTTAATCCATTGTAAGACGCTAAATTTCCTGTAGGTTGGTAAGTTCCAGATGTTGGACTTGCACAAACTAAAGCAGCACCTTGAGTGTCAAATGTAACATTCATATTAGCATTACCAGAACAATTCTGATTAAATAAATTTACAGGTGATGTTCCGCCAGGTCTCACTACCGCAATTACTAAATTTTGAATGTTAGGATGCGTAACGTTTACATTAATATTCACATCCGTAATAGTTCCAGTTGTTGTTGGAACTGCAAGTGATTTAATTGTATAATTACTGCCATTATCTGGCAAAGCGAATGGTGTTGTGTAGTTATAGGTAGTACAGGTATTCGTTATGCTATAACCAATGTAAAATGGTGAAGAATTCACAGCATAATAGATATTACCAGTAGGTTTAACCATCAATCTACATGTTTGCGAAGTTACATTAGGCACAGTAATAGTTGCAGTACCACTATTTGCGACACCTCCAACGGGAGTTAATACAGTAGTAAAAGTCAAACCTCCATCTGTAGAAAGCATAATATCTACATTGGTAGAACCTGATAGTGTATTAGCGCTATTTACATTCCAAGTTATTGTTCTTGATTCTCCAGCAACCCAAGCCTCAGCAGTCGTTTGTGAAGTTACCGTAAATGGACCTACTGTTCCACTCACAACGACAGACATCGTAGCTGTTTTCGTTTGACCGCTTCCAGCTGCAGCATTATTTCTTCCCGTTAACGTAAAGTTTAATGTTCTTCCTACTGTAGAAACTGTTTCCCACAAAGTAGTTGTTGGGGATAAATTACCTGCGATAACACTTGAGAACGTTGGGCAATATCTTATCGGAGTAGTAGTCGGATTAAAAGTTCTAAAATTTGGACCTGTCATTTTTGTAGGCGATGGAAGACTATTCGCTCTTGCAGTTTCAATGGTAGAGGAAACCGTTGCATCATCATTTTGCTCCCAAACATAAGAGGAAGCATTACCGCTACCGGTTAATATAAAAGCAGTTCCTTTTGGAATAGTATAACTAGTTGAAGGAACGGATATGGTTAAACTATTAGGGATAGTTGTAGAAACAGGACATGTTTTAGGAGCCATGTTTGTTTGAATTTGAAGAATACTCCTGTAAGTAAAAATCGGGATTGAATGTGGTGCAACATCAGTAATTGGAGTTGCAGATGTGTTATCATTTGTAATCCCTGCATAAGCCATTATGGTCACTCCAGACCCTGGCTCAACATTCACAGTACTATCTTCACCAGAAGTTCCAGAACCGCCATAAGTAAACGTATGTCTGGCTCCCATTTGATGTCCCATTTCGTGAGCTACATAATCCACATCAAAATTATCTCCTGCAGGTATCCCATCAGCTGGTGAAGTTATACCACTTCCTTTTTGTCCATCAACACAAACACAGCCAATACACCCTGCATTTCCACCTCCTCCAGTAGCACCAAATAAATGACCAATATCATAGACACCTTCTGTGATTGTTGAAGTTAAATTACCTTGCAACTCTGAATTCCAATTCTGCATTGCTGAAGCATCTGAATAAGGATCGCTAGTAGGATCAAAGTATATGATAGCTGATTCATTTGCTATTAAATTCATATGTATTGCCAAATCGGTTTCAAATATCCCATTTACTCTTGTCATTGTGTTGTTCATAGCAGTTAAAACCAAACTTACATTAGGATTAGCAGTTGTTGATCCAAAATAATTAGCATACTCCGCTGTACATGACAACGCAAGCCTCATCGTTTTATAGGAACCGTTATCTGAAAGTGAATTGGGATTAATTTTATTTGTAATACCATTCAACGTTTCTACATCAACTGTACTACAAGTAAAAGGTAATTTGGATTTTTCTCGTTTAGAAATGTAAACCGCATATATCGAACCGTCTGCTGAATAGGACTCCATAAATTCATCTCTTCTATCAGCTCTAAAAAACATAGCTTGAACTCCATTTGGAGCAGCGCTTAATCGCAATTGTGCTGTTTTATCCGTAACTCCTCTTCCAACATACGAACGTATCTCTGGAAACTGTACTTGCAATGCAGGCTCGAAATTAGACGATTCAAACATTTCAAATTGCTCTAAAGATCCTTCGCTATTAGGAATAGAAATTAAAACTCCTTTAGCTCCAGAAAATTTATCCGGTGCAGCCATCAATACTTGACGGAATGAGGTTAAATTCAATTGAAATAATTTAAACTCTCTTGGAAAAGAGATTCTTTCTGTGGTTTTTGAGGCTATGATTCCATCTCGGTTTGATACTGGCGACCATAATTTATCTGTTTGGGAGTAACCTAAAGTTACAAATAAAACAGATACTAATAATAGTAATGCTTTTTTCATTATTTTTGTTTTAAGTTTTTTTAATAGTATACAAAGTTATTTATTTTTCTGTAATTATAAAATAATTAACATTTTATCAGTTTTCCAGCTTTTTAAATTTACAGGCTATGAGCACTCTTAAATATCTCTTATTTTTCTTTATCGCCGTTTCTTGTTCTCCTAAAAAAAGCCTGACAACAAGAAACACTTCTTCAAATAATGGTATTGACAACTCTTTTGTTTGTCCAAACAATGGTGAATGTAACCTTGAGATTATAAAAAATAAGAGTCTCACAATTAAAATCATTAATGAAAACCTTATGTCATATGATGTTGTTGATGATAGTTCTAAAATAATAGTAAAATACAAGTATACCGTTAATCAAGATCAAACCATTTATGATGGAGGCTATGCCGAAGAAATAGTCTTTGAAATTAACGCAACGGATTATCAAGAAACGTTATCGGATAATGATTTAATAAAAGCCAAAATTTTCTATCGAAGATTTTGCGCGTGCAGAGGGAAAACGGGACTTATTCAGATAACAAAAGGAAAACTTGAAATCAACAATTCAGATCATATAATCAATCTAAACCTACAATTTGATTGTGGTAGTATACCTCAGGTAATCAAAAACATTAAAGTTATTGACGGAAAATTGTAGATTTGCAATCAAAATATTTTTTCTTGAAAACATTCACTTCTATTTCTCAATATAACAAATCCAAATCGGTTATTACTATTGGCACCTTTGATGGAGTTCATATTGGTCATAAAAAAATAGTAGAACGAATAGTTCATAGCGCACAACAATTAGATTGTCAGAGTGTTGTACTAACTTTTTTTCCGCATCCCAGAATGGTTTTACAAGACAGCTCTAGCATAAAACTTCTCAATACCATTAACGAAAAGATAATGCTGCTGGAAAAAACTGGCATAGACAATCTCATTATTCATCCTTTTGATAGAGAATTTTCGAGATTAACCGCCGAAGATTTTGTTAAAACTATTTTAGTAGAACAACTCAACATACAAAAAATAATTATCGGGCACGATCACCGTTTTGGAAGAAATAGAACTGCCGATATAAACGATTTAATTGAATTTGGCAAAGAATACAGCTTCGAAGTAGAACAAATTTCAGCGCAAGAAATCAATGAAATTGCAATAAGTTCGACAAAAATTAGAAATGCAATTTTAGAAGGAAATATAACTTTGGCAAACGATTATTTAGGATATCATTATTTCTTTTCAGGTACTGTTATAACAGGCAAACAATTAGGTCGAACGATCGGATTCCCAACTGCAAATATTCAGATTGAAGAAGAATATAAATTAATTCCAAAAAATGGCGTCTATGTTGTTAAAGGACTTCATAACAAACAAATCCTTTTTGGAATGATGAACATTGGAACACGACCAACAATCGACGGTGAAAATCAAACGATTGAAGTGAATTTTTTTGATTTTAACGAAGATCTTTACAACGAAACAATTACCATTGAAATTCTCAAATTCATTCGGGACGAACATAAATTTGATTCTATAGAAACACTCCAAAATCAAATTCAAAAAGACAAAGAATTTGCTATCGAATTCTTGAAAAATAGTATTTTCTAAATTATTGTATGTTAAAAAGGAATTAACTACTTTTGAAACATCATTAAATGCACCTCAATGAGTATCACAAAACACAATTGGACCAAAGAAGAAATCATAGCTATATACAACAAACCAATGATGGATTTGTTGTACGAAGCTGCCACAATACATAGAGAACATCATGACCCTAATGTAGTTCAAGTTTCTACATTATTATCTATAAAAACAGGTGGTTGCCCAGAGGACTGTGGCTATTGTCCTCAAGCTGCAAGATATCATACCAATATTGAAGGAAACGATTTGATGAGCGTTAGCCAAGTAAAAGCACAAGCATTAAGAGCTAAATCTAACGGTTCGTCGCGCGTTTGTATGGGAGCGGCATGGCGTAATGTAAAAGACGGTCCCGAGTTTGACGAAGTCCTTGAAATGGTTCGAACTATCAATAAATTAGATATGGAAGTTTGTTGTACATTGGGAATGTTAACAGAAAATCAAGCGCAGCGTTTGGCTGAAGCCGGATTATATGCGTACAACCACAATTTAGACACTTCAGAAGAATACTACAAAGAAGTAATTTCTACCCGAGGATTTGAAGACCGTTTACAAACTATTGACAATGTTCGTAAAACAAATGTTACCGTTTGTAGTGGCGGAATTATAGGAATGGGAGAATCTATTGAGGACCGTGCTGGAATGTTAGTTGCTCTTTCTACTTTAAATCCACAGCCAGAATCGGTACCAATCAATGCACTTGTAGCGGTTGAAGGCACTCCAATGGAAAAAGAAAAGCCGGTCGAGATTTGGGAAATGATCCGTATGGTAGCCACCACCAGAATTGTCATGCCAGAAACTCAGGTAAGATTGTCGGCAGGAAGAACCGAAATGTCTCGTGAAGGCCAAGCCATGTGTTTCTTTGCAGGTGCCAATTCTATTTTTGCTGGAGATAAATTATTGACTACTCCAAATCCTGATGTTAATGAAGATATGAAAATGTTTGAGACTTTAGGATTACAAGCTCAAAAACCATTCATAAAAGTGATGCAGCCTAAAACTGTTGAAGCAGCAGATTCTCAGTTTCAATCACTAGGTGAAAAACCAAAATGGACAAGACCAGAACATAAAATTGAAAGAAATCTTGAGGCATCCATTAAAGGAAAATAAAATGCTTTTGCACTAATTTTTTTATTTGATGGAAAATAGTTTCACCGACGAATATTTTATGAAAAAAGCGCTGCAAGAGGCAGAAATCGCTTTTGAAAAAGGTGAAATTCCTGTTGGTGCTGTTATTGTGATTGACCATAAAATCATAGCACGCAGTCATAACTTAACCGAATTATTGAACGATGTGACAGCTCATGCAGAAATGCAGTCTATAACCGCCGCCGCGAATTTTCTGGGAGGTAAATACTTAAAAGATTGCACGCTATATGTCACCATTGAACCCTGTCAGATGTGTGCAGGAGCTCTATATTGGAGTCAAATTTCTAAAATTGTTTTTGGAGCACGAGACGAACAACGTGGCTTTCTAACTTTAGGAACTCAACTTCACCCTAAAGCACAAGTCAATCATGGTATTTTAGCGGATGAATGTGCTGTCTTAATGAAGCGTTTCTTTGCGGAAAGAAGAAAATAATAAACAATTTTTACAAAAAAAACGCCTCTCTTTCGAGAGGCGTTTTCATTATTTAATTTCTTTTCCTTGATCATCAAATAAATGATATTCAAGATACGTGTAAGCGTCACGAGGTATGATTTTTACCCATTTTTTATGCTCAAAGAACCATTTTGAACGTATTGATGGAAAACCTTTTTTAAGGTATGCTGCAACAAAAGGATGCACATTAAGCTTCACTTTTTTATGGTCTTTAATAATTTTTTCAAGCGAAAAAGCAATCTTATCGATGATTTGAATAGGCGCATCTACATCGCCACTCAAATTATTTGGATTCTCTTCCCTTGTTTCAATATTTACCTCTGGTCTCACCCTTTGTCTAGTAATTTGAACTAATCCAAATTTACTCGGCGGCAAGATTTTGTGTTTGGCTTTATCATCTTCCATTTCTTCTTTTAAGAAATTATATAAAACCTGACGATTTTCAGGGTTTTGCATATCGATAAAATCGACAACAATAATACCTCCCATGTCGCGAAGTCTTAACTGACGCGCAATTTCTGCTGCGGCAATCATATTCACTTCTAGTGCGGTATCTTCCTGATTAGTCGCTTTATTAGAACGGTTTCCACTATTAACGTCAATAACGTGTAATGCTTCTGTATGTTCTATTATCAAATAAGCCCCTTTACTCATCGAAACGGTTCGTCCGAATGAAGTTTTTATTTGACGTTCTACATGATATTTCTCAAATAGTGGCGTATCGTTAGACTGATAAAACTTCACTATTTTTTGTTTGTCAGGAGCTATCTCGGCTAAATAGTCCTTGGTTTCTTGAAACAACTCTTCATCATCAATTTGAATACTAGTGAAAGTATCATTAAACACATCTCGGAGTATAGAAGAAGCTTTATTAAGCTCTCCCAACACCTTTGACGGATGATGAGCGGTTGGTAATTTTTTACACATTGCAGTCCATCTTGATATCAGATTCTGCAAATCTTTTTCTAATTCGGCTGTTTTTTTGCCTTCTGCTACTGTTCTCACAATAACACCAAAACCTTTGGGTTTGACAGCTTGCACCAATTTTTTTAATCGGTCTTTTTCGGATTTGTCTTCTATCTTTTGAGAAATAGAAACACGATCTGAAAAAGGGACAAGAACTAAAAATCTACCCGCAAAAGAAAGCTCAGAGCTTATCCTAGGTCCTTTGGTAGAAATTGGTTCTTTAACCACTTGCACTAAAATAGATTGATTGGCACTTAGCACATCGGCTATAGCACCATCTTTATCAATCTCTTTCTCAAACTGAAAGTTTTTTAGGGAGAAATCTTTTATTTTACCTGCGCTTACAAGTTTTATGAATTTCAAATAAGAAAGTAAAGCTGGACCTAAATCGTGGTAATGTAAAAAGGCATCTTTTTCGAAGCCTACATTTACAAAAGCTGCATTTAATCCTGGAACAGGTTTTCTGATTTTGGCGATGAAAATATCTCCAACAGAAAAATCGTTACCTTTCTCTTCTTCTTTGTGTAATTCAATTAGTTTTCCATCTTTTAATAAGGCAAAATCTACAGCATTGTCATCCTTACGAATGATAAGTTCTTTATTCATGTTGTAAATTTTTATCCATGTTAGGTATTAGGTTGTGGGTTGTGGACTGTAGGTTTTCACTTCCAACTTCCAACTTTTTACTTTTTACTTCTAACACAGATGGATTAAACATTTTTTTACAGGTTGTTTACCCGGTGGAAATGATATTTGATTTTTGAAATTTAATATTTGATTTATGACGCGACATCATATTTAATATCTAAAATTTGAAATCTAAAATTCCTTTTCAATGAACGTTTAAAAAGAAAAAAGTAGTTTAAAACTACTTTTTCTTTTTGTGACGGTTAGCTCTCGCACGTTTTTTTCTTTTGTGAGTCGCTACCTTATGTCTTTTTCTTTTTTTACCGCTTGGCATAGGTTAATTTTTTGTGATTAATAAATAAGTTTTAAACTGCTACTTCAGTTTTAGTCTTTACTCCTTCCACAAATACTTTTGCAGGTTTAAATGCTGGAATATTGTGTGCTGGAATTTTAATTGTAGTATTTTTTGAAATGTTTCTTCCTGTTTTTTCAGCTCTTGTTTTGATAATAAAACTACCAAAACCTCTTAAGTAAACATTGTCACCACCTTCTAAAGAAACTTTAACTTCTTCCATTAATGCTTCAACTGTTGCTTGAACATCTCCTTTTTCAAGACCTAATTTTTCTGAAATTTTTGCTACGATATCTGCTTTCGTCATTTTCTTTCGTATTTAATTATTTATGTGTATTTTTTTTGAGAGTGCAAATATAGGAATTAAAAAAACAATATTTCAAGTATAATTGATTAAAATTTAATCACATAAAGATTTACTTTTGTAATCCTATTTTTATTTATGACTTTTTCTAACTCTTTAGTGCGGTGGTATTTACAGAATAAACGCGAACTGCCTTGGCGAAACACAGTAAATCCATATGCAATTTGGCTCTCTGAAATCATACTCCAACAAACAAGAGTAGCGCAAGGTTTGCCATATTTTAGAGCGTTTATTGACACATTTCCAACAGTTTTTGATTTAGCTAAAGCCGATGAGCAAGAGGTATTGAAACTTTGGCAAGGATTGGGTTATTACTCTCGAGCTCGAAATTTACACAAAACTGCCCAAATTGTTGCTTTTGAACTTGAAGGGAAATTCCCCAATAATTATAATGACTTACTAAAACTACAAGGGATAGGCGAATATACCGCTGCCGCAATTGCTTCTTTTGCTTATAAAGAAGTAGTTCCAGTTGTTGACGGAAATGTATTTAGAGTACTTGCTCGTTATTTTGATATTGAAACCGATATTGGGTCAAGTGGCGCTAAAAAAGAATTTAAGGCTTTAGCAAATGAATTAATACCCAATCAAAATCCAGATTTGTTCAATCAAGCGATTATGGAATTTGGAGCGTTACAATGTACTCCAAAAAATCCTAATTGTGAGATCTGTATTTTCAATTCCAGCTGCGCTGCTTTGCAAAAAAAGAAAGTAGATAAACTCCCTGTAAAAGCCAAAAAAAACAAGGTTACCAATAGATTTCTTAATTATCTTATATTTTTAAATAATGAAAATAAAACCATCATAAACAAAAGAACTGAAAAAGGAATTTGGCACAATTTATATGAGTTTCCTGTAATTGAGACCGACAATGAAAAAAATATCGAAACCATTATCAATCTGATAACTAATCGCTTTAATGAATACACAATCACCGACGTAGTAGCTTTTAACGAAACACAAATCATTCACAAATTATCACATCAAAAACTACATATTAACTTTTATAAAGTAGTAGTTTCAGATGAAATTTTAGATGGAATTGACCTCTCATTATTGCGAACATTTCCTTTTCCAATTGTGATTTTTAATTTTATTGAAAAGTATTCTATCTAATTATTAAAATTATTACTAACTTTGGGTATAAATTTGCTTAATTATGAACGGGACATTAAATAAAGTTATGCTTATTGGTCATCTTGGAGATGATATTAAAATGCACTATTTTGAGGGAGGAAACTGCATTGGTCGATTTCCATTAGCGACTAATGAAGTGTACATTAACAAACAAACCAACGAAAAAATCACTTCTACTGAGTGGCACAATCTTGTAGTTAGAAATAAAGCTGCTGAAATTTGCGAAAAATACCTTTCAAAAGGAGATAAAATTTATGTTGAAGGACGAATAAAGTCCCGCCAATGGCAAGCAGAAGATGGCACTACAAAATATACGACTGAAATTCAAGTAACTGAATTTACCTTCTTAACAGTTAAAAAAGACAGTGAATCCAATAGACAAATTTCATCGTCTGACACAAAAAACACTAACTTTGACGCTTCAAATTCGCCTATCGAAAACGATTTGCCGTATTAATTTTGTTTAACTAATTCTACTTAATTTGGACCCAGAGCCCAGTATTAATTCCGTTTCAACAGTTGACACCAATTTAATTTTTGGAATTATTGGTATTTTTGTTTTGCTTTTTTGTACCGCAATGATTGCCGCTACCGAAGTGGCTTTTTTCTCTTTATCGCAGAAAGATTTAGATGACTTAGGTCAAAAAAATGCTTCTAAATCTGCAATTATAAATCAATTATTATCCAAACCCAAGAAGCTTTTAGCAACTATATTAGTCGCTAATAACTTTTTACATATTGCTGTTGTCATTCTTTTTTCGTTTTCATTAGACAAACTTTTTTCCACAATTACAATTCCAGTTTTAAAATTTGTTATTGAAGTTATTTTTGTTACTTTTTTAATTTTACTTTTCGGAGAAGTCTTGCCCAAAGTTTATGCCAGTCGCAACAATGTTAAATTCGCATCGTTTATTGCTTATCCTTTATTGATATTAGACAAATTATTATCGCCTGTGAGTATTCCTATGCGCTCTTTGACCATTTTTATACAAGAGAAATTAGGCAAACAAAAAACCAATTTTTCGGTGGATCAATTGTCGCAAGCCTTAGAACTCACTTCTACAGAAGACACTACTCAAGAAGAACAAAAACTGCTAGAAGGTATCGTTTCGTTTGGAAATACCGACACCAAACAAGTAATGAGTCCTAGAATTGACCTTTTTGCGTTAGAAATAGAAGAATCTTTTACCGAAATATTCCCAAAAGTTATCGAAAAAGGATATTCAAGAATTCCTGTTTATAGAGACAATATTGACCATATAGAAGGCGTTCTATTTGTGAAAGATTTAATTCCTCACATCAATAAAAAAGAATTTAATTGGAAAACTTTGATTCGAGAGCCTTTTTTTGTTCCTGAGAACAAGAAATTAGACGATTTATTAAAAGATTTCCAACGGATGAAAAGCCACTTAGCCATTGTTGTTGATGAATATGGCGGCACTTCTGGATTAGTTTCTCTCGAAGATGTGATAGAGGAAATAGTTGGAGATATTAGTGATGAATTTGATGATGAAAATATCAACTATTCTAAAATTGATGACAGAAACTACCTTTTTGAGGGAAAAATAAACTTAAAAGATTTCTACCGAATTATTGAAGTAAACGAAGATACATTTGAAATTAGAAAAGGAGAAGCCGAAACATTAGCAGGATTTATTCTAGAAATTCTAGGTAATTTTCCGAAAAAAGGTCAAAAAATACATTTTGAAAACTGTTTGTTTACTATTGAAGTAGTTGATAAAAAAAGAGTCAAACAAATTAAAGTTACCATTGATGAATAATTTTTTCAAATATAGTCATGTCATTACAGTAGTTTTCATTGGATTGCTTTTTACAAGTTGTAAAAAAGATGTTTTACCAAAACCATCAAGCCAATTGCGATTGGATTATCCAATAGCAGAATATGATGCTTTTGAAAATCATTGCCCTTTTACTTTTAACATGAATTCAAAAGCTATCATTAAAGAAAATAAAAATTGTGGTTTTACGATTGCCTATCCCAAAATGAAAGCCACTATTTATCTAACCTATAAACCAGTAAACGGAGATTTAGACAAACTACTTCGTGATGCTCAAAAACTAACTTACGAACATGTTATTAAGGCTGACGACATTTTGGAGCAACCCTATTTAAATCCGAAAAAGAAGGTGTATGGAATGTTTTATAGAGTTTCTGGAAATGCCGCTACCAATGCACAATTTTATGTTACCGATAGTGTGAAACATTTTCTTACTGGCTCTGTTTATTTTTATGCTAAACCTAACTTTGATTCCATTTTGCCTGCCGCAGATTACATTCGTAATGATATGCAAAAATTAATGGAAACCTTGCAATGGAAATAAAAAAATAAACCATTAAAAAAGTTGTCCTACTTATCTTAATGGTTTAAAAATCATTTAATGTTTGTTTTTACACTTTATTTCCTGTCTTTACTACTGAAACCTTATAGGTTTTTCCGTCTCCGGTAGTCTCAACTGCTTTTACTAAATCTGCTGCGTTCAACTTATCTAAATCAAAATTTACGGTAGCTTCTTTTTTATCAAAATCTACTTTGGCGTTTTGAACTCCTTCCATTTCAGATAATTTTTTCTCGATTGTTTTAGCACAACCCTCTGGACAGGTCATACCTTCTATATGAAATGTAGCAGTTTCTGGTTTTACCGCGGCAGCTACCTCTTTATGAGCAGAAGCTCTCTTCTCTATTGAGGTATTGCCATTTTTTTTACAGGCTACAAAAAAAAGTATAAGTATTGAAAATACAAGGATTAATTTTGAAAATTTCATGATTTTATATTTTAGTATTTGTTTTTTTCTATATGTGAACAAAATTACAACATTTTTAAAGTGACAATTCATAAAATTATGTCAAATTTGTCACGTTAAAAATTCATTATGCAAACTAAACAACTAAAATGGACTTTACTATTTGTACTTGCCTTGATTTGGGGAAGTTCATTTATATTAATTAAGAAAGGTTTGATGGGATTATCACCGTATCAATTGGGTGCGTTGAGAATAACTTTTACCGCCTTGTTTTTGTTGATTATTGGTTTTAGAAGTTTGACTGAAATTAAACAATATCAATGGAAATACATAATTATAACTGCATTGTTTGGAACCTTTTTACCAGCTTTTCTTTTTGCAATTGCTGAAACAAAAGTTAGCAGCTCGATTTGCTCTATATTGAATTCGCTTACTCCTTTAAACACATTATTAATTGGAATTATCGCTTTTGGATTAACGTTTAAACGGAGTCAATTTATAGGAGTTGTGATTGGTTTACTCGGTACTGCTATTTTGATTTATAACGGAAAACAAGAGTCGACCGAAAATTATTCTTATACTATTTTGGTCATCATTGCGGCTATATGTTATGGGCTGAATGTGAATTTAATTAAAAAATACTTATCCGATGTAAAACCCCTGAGTATTACTACCGGAAATTTTAGCGTGATGTTAATCCCAGCTTTAATTGTGTTATTTTCTACCAATTTTCTAGAGATTGTCCATTTGCCTGCCACCCAACATTCGATGCTTTTTATAATGATTTTGGGGATACTAGGAACAGGTATAGCTAACATTCTTTTCTTTAAATTAATTCAGATATCCTCTCCTGTTTTTGCTTCATCAGTAACGTATTTAATTCCAATTGTGGCATTTTTTTGGGGATTAATAGATAACGAAATGTTGACTCCTTTTCAGTTTTTGGGAGCTTTTATTATATTAATAGGTGTGTTTTTGGCAAATAAAACTTAATTTATCATTGATGCTGTTATTCTAAAATATTAAAGTAAACATCAATTAAAACAAATAGAATTTCTTGGGTAATAAACCTTAATCCCTTAATTTGTTTTTTATATAAATATGAAGAGTTCTAATTTAAGTAGTTAAGGAACTATAAATAAAATATCAAATAAAATTAATTCAACATTGTTAAAATTCTATTTGAACATATTATTTTATGATGAAATTAAATTATCTTTGTTATGTTAAAACTATAATAATTATGTCATTTTCAGATTTATTTGATAGCGAATTTAAAACTAGAAACAAAGGTCACTTTTCTGCAATTGTTCGTGTCGCCGCAGCAGATGGAGCGTTAAGTAAAGAGGAAAAAGAATTCTTGGATAAACTTGCTGTAAGATTAGAAATTTCTAAAGAAGAATACGAAGAGATTCTTGATAATCCTTTAAAATACCCTATCAATCCACCGTATTCTTATGCTCATAGGTTAGAGCGTTTATATGATTTATCAAGAATGGTTTATGTTGACCATGTTTTAGGTCCAAAACAAAAACAAATTTTAACTCGTTTTGCATTAGCGCTTGGTTTCACACCAGGCAACGTTCATTATATTGTAGATAAAGCATTGTCATTGTTGGTTATGGGAGTTGATCTAGACTCCTTTACTTACGAAATGATGCACATGAATAGATAAACTTCAATAATTTGACCAGTCCTTAATAATCGATTAGATTATTAGGACTGGTCATTTTCCATAAACTCTTCAGCTTTTTCAACCATATTGTAACTACCACAGAAAAAAGGAACTCTTTGGTGTAATTCTTTGGGTTGAATTTCCATGATTCTATTAAAACCATCCGAGGCTTTCCCACCAGCTTGTTCGGCAATAAATGCCATAGGATTACATTCATAAAGTAATCTTAACTTACCATTTGGAGCTTTGGAGCTTGTAGGATAAATATAAATTCCACCTTTAATCATGTTTCTATGAATGTCAGAAACTAAACTACCAATATATCGAGAAGTATATGGTCGGTCTCCTTCTTCAAGTTGACAATATTTTATGTAATTCTTTACTCCTTGAGGAAAATGAACATAGTTTCCTTCGTTTATAGAGTAAATTGTTCCATCTTTTGAAAATTTCATGTTGGGATGCGAGAGATAAAATGTTCCAATTGCCGGATTTAAAGTAAATCCATTTACACCATGTCCTGTTGTGTAGACGAGCATTGTTGAGGTTCCATATATAACATAACCTGCAGCCACTTGTTGTGTTCCAGGCTGTAAAAAATCTTCGCTTGTAACAGGAGTCCCCACCGGGGTTTTTCTTCTGAAAACAGAAAAAATGGTTCCAACCGAAACATTAACGTCGATATTGGACGAACCATCTAGGGGATCCATCAAAACAACATATTTATTACTATGGCTGTTGTCTGACCCTGAAACTGTGATAAAGTCATCATTTTCTTCGGATGCTATTCCGCATACAATTTCACGGTTAATCAACGTTTGAATAAAAACCTCATTCGCATAAACATCTAATTTTTGTTGGTCTTCCCCTTGAATGTTTTGTTCTCCTGCTGCGCCAACAATATCAACCAATCCAGCCTTATTTACCTTATAGTTTACAACTTTGGCAGCCAATCTAATAGAGTTGATAATTCTTGATAATTCTCCCGATGAATATTGAAAAGCGTTTTGATTTTCAATGATGAATTCTCCTAATGTTTTGTTGCGTTCTTCCATTACGAAATCGTTGTAGTTGATTCTGCAAATATCGTATTTTTTATCAAATACTATAAAAGAATTTTACATAGTTTATCAAATAGATATCTTTGTTAAAATTTATAAGTATGATTATTAGAAAAGCAGTTAAAGAAGATATGAAAACTGTCCTTGACTTAATTCAGGAACTTGCTGTTTTTGAGAAAGAACCTGATGCCGTTGTGGTGACCGTAGACGATTTAGTTAGAGATGGTTTTTCAGAAAACCCTTTGTTTCATTGTTTTGTTGCCGAGTTAGAACATGAAATTATCGGGATTGCGCTGTATTATTACCGATATTCTACTTGGAAAGGAAAAACGATTCATCTAGAAGATTTAATCGTTAGAAAAAACAACCGTGGAACAGGTGCTGGATTTGCGCTCTATCAAGAAATCATTCGTCAAGGTAAACGAGATAGAGTGCGCCGAATTGAATGGGCAGTACTCGATTGGAATACGCCGGCAATAGCATTTTATGAAAAAACAGGAGCCAAAGTTCTACATGATTGGCGCGTTGCTCAAATGAATGAGGAAGGAATTGATCAATTTTTAAAACGAAACGACTAAATTTAAATTTTAACAATCAATTTTCAATTGTTATTTTTAAATTTGAATTTTGGTATGATTTGTTTTTTTATAGTATTTAAAAAATTATTAAGATATGAGGATTTTTAAATTTGGTGGAGCATCAGTGAAAGATGCAGCAGGTATTAAAAATGTATTAGATGTTTTACAAAAAGTTGGACATGAAGACTTACTTATGGTTATTTCTGCTATGGGTAAAACGACCAATGCCTTGGAAATTGTAGTTAAAAATTATTTTGATAAATCAAATGAATTTCACGCATCACTCCAAGAAGTTCGAAAATACCACAATCAAATTTTACTTGACTTGTTTGATGATGAAGAACATGATGTTTTTTTTGCAGTCAATGGCCATTTTGCCGATTTAGAATATTTTTTAAGAAGTAATAAATCACCAAATTATAACTTTGTATATGATCAAGTAATCAGTTTTGGAGAAATTGTTTCTACCACTATTGTTAGCCATTATTTCAATGAAAAAGGATTGAAAAATAATTGGATTGATGTTAGAAATTTTATTAAAACCGATACTAATTATCGTGACGCCAATGTAGATTGGGAGCAAACACAAATATTAATTTCAAAAGGGATTAAGAAGAAATCATTAAACATCACTCAAGGTTTCTTGGGTTCCGATGAAAATAATTTTACAACGACTTTAGGTCGCGAAGGTTCAGATTATACGGCTGCAATTTTTGCCTATTGTTTGAGTGCTGAAAGTGTTACCATTTGGAAAGACGTTCCAGGGGTTTTAAATGCCGATCCAAGATATTTTGAAAACGCTATATTGTTGCATCAAATTTCCTATCGTGAAGCCATCGAATTGGCTTTTTATGGAGCATCAGTTATTCACCCAAAAACATTGCAGCCTCTGCAGAAAAAGGAAATTCCTCTGTATGTAAAATCATTTATTAATCCATTATTGTCTGGCACAAGCGTTTCTAAAGGAGCCGATTTAGAACCAAAAATACCGTGCTTTATTGTAAAGAAGAATCAACTATTGATTTCACTTTCATCAATTGATTTTTCTTTTATTATGGAAGAAAATATTAGTGAAATTTTTGCGCTTTTTCACCAATTCAAAATGAAAGTAAGTCTAATTCAGAATTCAGCTATTAGTTTTTCGGTTTGTTTAGAAGATAAATTTAATAATTTCAACGATTTAAAAGCGGTTCTCTCCAAAAAGTTTAAAGTTTCTTACAATGAAAACGTTTCACTTTACACAATCCGACACTTTACAAAAGAAGCTTCTGAAATCGTAGAAAAAGACAAAATAGTGCTTCTAAAACAAATTTCTAGAGAAACCATGCAGGTTGTAACGAAGGAATAATTCTTGTCTTTTACTGAAGCAATGAAAAAAATCCAAGAAATTCTTAAAAAAGAAGGATACAAGAAGTTAAACTTTAAAGTGTCCAAAACGCAACACCTGCTTATAAAAGCCACTATTAATGGTGTAAAAGGAAATTTCATCCTTGACACAGGTGCTAGCAATACTTGTGTAGGAATAGAGAACACCTCATTTTTTCAACTTACCGCTGGAAGTTCATCAACGACTGCAGCAGGAGCAGGAGCCACAGGGATGCTTACACAAATTGCTAATAACAATATTCTGCAAATTGGCAGATGGAAAAGGAAATCGTTTGCCATCGTAATTTTCGATTTATCACACGTTAATGAAGCACTTATTCAGCATAAAACAAAACCAGTCCATGGCATTATTGGTGCCGACGTATTCCTCAAAGCTAAAGGTATAATCGACTATAACAATCATTGTTTGTATTTGATGTAGAAATAACATAAATGCATTTTTGTGTTACAGACAGAATTTTTATAACGATTAATCATCTCAAAAAATAGCAAGGGATAGACATCTAAACCCTACTAAAAATAATTTTTAACAAATTCACAAATCACCACTCCTTTTTTTTACTTTTGTGTGAAATTTACAATTGCTTAACATCACCTGCAAGCAATTAGGAAATCGTATAGCGCAAAATAGGCAATGAACAAAAGCAGCAAAGTAATTACCTTAATTTTAGTTGTCACTATAATTCAATTGTTATTGTCTGTTTTTTCCAGCGAGTTTATTGACTATTATCCCTTTTTTAGAAACGTTAATTTACTTTCGGATGTTTTGATGAAAGAACCTTCTAAAAAAGAAAGTCATCCCAAAAAAAATTCAGCAACTTCATTTACGGCTGACAATTTGCCCATGAATGATTTTGATGCCTACGAGAAAAAAGGCACATTGATTCGTTTTAACTCGGATACAATTTCCCCAGCATTACAAAAATTCAATGAAAAATTAATTGCTTTG
>CAZSZH010000017.1:36113-45435 GCA_964610785.1 uncultured Flavobacterium sp.
GAAAGTGAAAATACGAATTGCGTGGTTTGGTGATAGCCAAATAGAAGGCGATTTTATTACACAAGACGTTCGAGAACAACTTCAAAGTTATTTTGGGCAACAAAAAGGAGTGGGTTATGCTCCTTTATCATCTATTTCATCAGATTTTAGAAGAACGGCCAAAGTAATCACGACCGGCGATATAAAATCGGATAATTTTAAGAAACAAGACTTCAATGCGGGGCTATTTTTGTCAGGTTATTCTTTTTTTAGCAACAATCTAGAAGTTAATTTTCAAGATAATATTAGAAAAAATAACGAACAAATTACCCAAAAATGGTTGTTGTTTGGTCGTGGCGATTCTATTACAGTTAAAATAAGAGATTCGGTTCGAAAATATCCTGCCAACTCCGAATTTAACAGAGTTTTACTTGGAAGTGGTGCTTCAAATAAAGTCTTGTTTACACTTTCTTCTAAACGCACTCCTATTTATGGCGTAAGTTCCGAACCACAATCGGGAGTTGTATTGGATAATTTTTCTTTTCGAGGCATTACAGGAGTAGAACTAAAGAAATTAAACAACAACTTACTTGCTCAAATCAATAAATCGGGGTATTATGATTTGATTGTTTTTCAATATGGGGTTAATTTGATGTTTAAGCCCAACGATACTAATTATGATTATTACTATCGTGCGATGAGACCGGTGTTGAAAAAGTTCAAAGAAAATATGCCTAACACAGAATTCTTAATGTTTAGCTGCTCTGATAGAGCATTTAATTATGATGGAACTTGGAAGACCGCTATTGGAATTGATTCCTTAATTGCTACTCAAGCTCGATTGGCTTATAACAATGATATTCCTTTTTATAATTTTTATAAATCTATTGGCGGTAGCGGAACCATTGTAAAATGGGCAGACAGCACCGTTCAATATGCCAACAAAGATTATGTCCATTTTAATTATAAAGGAGCTAAAATCGTTGCCAAAACCATTTTTAAAGCATTTATAAATGATTACAATAAAGCAGTAAAGTTGAAAAAAGCCAATTTGCCGATTGTATCTCAAAAAACAATAATCACAAAACACATTACAAAAGAATCCCTAACTAAAAAAATAGATACACCCAAAATAGCAACTCAACGAGTAGAGAATCCAAAACTTAAAGAGCCTATCCAAAAACCAACCGTGAAAAAAATAGATTCTCTATGATAAACATTGATTGGAATAAAGTAGTAAATCAGTTTTTATATGATGCGCATAATCCGCTGTTATTCAACAATGGATTCTTTGTGTTTTTTTTAGTAGCGTTTATATTGTGTTATTATCTTTTCAGAAAAAACTATAAACATAGAGCTTTTGTATTAACTCTTTTTTCGTTGTATTTCTTTTATAAAGCCAGTGGTGCGTTTGTTGGGATTGTAATTCTTTCTGCTTTTTTCAATTATGGTATTTCCCAATTGATTTACAAGGCGAAAAAAAATAGTGGCAAAGGATTCTATTTGTTTTGCAGTGTTATTTTCAATTTGGGGGTTTTATTTTACTTTAAATACACCAATTTCTTTATCGAAGTACTCAATGCTTTTTCGGTGTTGCGATTTGATCCATTACATATCCTACTGCCTATAGGGATATCGTTCTTTACTTTTGAAAACTTAAGTTATACTATTGATGTGTATCGAGGTGAAATAGAACCTGAGAAAGGCATTGTCAACTATTTGTTATTTCTTTCGTTTTTCCCAAAATTAGTGATGGGACCGATAGTTAGAGCTAAAGATTTTATTCCTCAGTTAAAGAAAGAGTATTTTGTAAGTGATTCCGATTTTTCCAGAGGATTTTATCTAATAGTTACTGGATTAATTAAAAAATTGATTATTTCCGACTATATTTCAGTGAATTTGGTCAATTACGTCTTTGATGGACCTCATCTTCACAACGGAATGGAATGTTTGGTAGCATTATATGGTTATGCTATTGTGATTTATTGCGATTTTAGTGGGTATAGTGATGTGGCCATTGGGATTTCTAAATGGATGGGAATTACTATTCCTACTAATTTTTTGTCTCCCTATCAAAGTAAATCAGTAAGTGAATTTTGGAGACGATGGCATATTTCATTATCAAGTTGGCTAAGAGATTACTTATATATCTCAATGGGAGGAAATCGAAAAG
Organism: uncultured Flavobacterium sp.; assembly: GCA_964610785.1. Lineage (GTDB taxonomy): Bacteria > Bacteroidota > Bacteroidia > Flavobacteriales > Flavobacteriaceae > Flavobacterium. Next base: position 38,266 of record CAZSZH010000017.1, read on the forward strand.
GGAAGTTTAGAACCAATTTGAATTTGTTTTTAACGATGCTTATTGGTGGTTTTTGGCATGGGGCTAGTTGGAATTTCATCATTTGGGGAGCTTTGCACGGAACCGGATTGATGATTAATAAACTTTGGACAACGCTTTTCGGAAAAATTATAATCTTACCTAAAGTTATTAGCAATTTTATTTTTGCAATTATCACGTTTCATTTTGTTTGTTTCTGTTGGATTTTCTTCAAGGCAAATAACTTAGATACAGCTTTGCAATTCATCCATCAAATACTCTATCAATTTACATTTGATGGTGCTTATGAATACGTAACTAACTACAAATATGTCATCATTATGATTGTCATTGGATATTTGATTCATTTGATTCCAGATAGTTTTCCAGAGAAAATAATTGATACACAAAAAGGTTTCCCTTTGATATATTTTGTGGTAGTGATGATGGGATTTATTGCGCTGTATTCGTTTTTTAAAAGTGCCGAACCAGTGATGCCAATTTATTTGCAGTTTTAGGGCTTAATCATAGTGCCATTAAGATTTTCGCGAAGAATACAAATATTTCATAATTTTTTTTAATCCAAAAAAGATTCTCTATTTTCTGTATCCCCACATATTTAATGATTTTTACACAAGAACTCATTCCAAGATTTCACAAAAGCATCTACAAATAAGTTCCCTTGTAGCATGTAACCCTCTCGTGAAAAATGTACCAAATCAGGACGCAGTAACTGATTTGATTTCCAAATTTTAGCACCTTCTAGTCCTTTGCTAACGCCAAATAAGTCCCAGTATACTAAATTATTTTTAATGCAATAATCTATCAAAGCATTGGTAATGACAACAAGCGATTGATTTGGAAAATGCTTTTTAAAAAAAGATACAGGTGGCGTGGTAAGAATGATACTTGCATTGGGCGAGATAGCGCGTAATTTGTTAACCATTGTTTTTACTTCTACCAAGAAACTTTCGCTTGTTAAATTTGGATCTTGCGCTTCATTGGTTCCCAGCGAGATTATATAGCAATCAGCATTGAGATACTTGAGTTGTTTCCAAAAACGCGGAGTTTTGTTGAAATCCGAATATTTGGCACCATTGGCTCCGATGTTGTGATAAATGATTCCGCAGGCATCATTTTTTTCTATAGAAGCACCATAAAAAGTGATGTTATCAGTAGTGGGAAAAGTTAGTTTAAATCCAGAAGTAGTGTTATTTAAATCAAACGCTGCATAATTTGGTGGCATGGTATAGCAGGCATTTTCTGCTTGCATGTCATTGTATTCCAAAAACAACTCAGAAACCTTTCCACTCATAAATAATTTTACTCGGTCAAAACTGTCTCGATACCCATTTTTTGTTCTTAATTCGAAACTAAATTCGGGGTTGCTGCTTTGTGATTGAATTCCAAAAGCCGAAATGCCACAAGTTGTCAACGTGTCTGCTTTGGTAACTCGATTACTTTTCCAAGCGGTTCGAGAACTTGAAATGATGTCTGAAGGCGCATTGGTTTTAGCTACTTGAAAAGGAAAAATTAAACCTCTTCCGGCATTTCCATAAAAAAGTTGAAACTCATTTCTGATGACCGCAGTTTCTATGTCAGCTTGAATATGAGAATCGCCTATATGAACAAATACAGCATTCTCTTTACTGAAATGCTTAATTTTATATAATTTAGTAAAAAGCTGGTTTAGCGAATTGGGATTTCCTAGAACATTTTCAGTCGCATTTAATCTTGGCAGCCAAGCAGAATCTATGTTTTTGAAAATCCAGTCTTCTTTCTTTTGTGCGTCTGCTTGTATCACAAAGAGCAATACAAAAACAAAGGAAAGAACAGATTTAATTTTTAACATTCTAATTATATATTTTCAGTAATCAACTCTTCCTGATTGCGATTATTAGTTACTTAAGTGCTATTAGTCTAAAATTAAAAACCAATTTAATAGTTGAAATTATTTACTAATGAAATAGTAAAAGTTTTTTTTATGGAATTTATACAACAGTATTTTATACCAATTCTATCAGGGTATGCAAAATAAAAAGTTACGCCAAAATTCGATAAATCTTTTTTAAATAAAAAGTTAAACAACTAAAATAGTTTACTCATTCTTCAAAACAAGCATGTAAACATCTTGAAAAAAAAATCCAAACCTTGCGATTTGGATTTTTTATGATGATAAACTAAACTTACTTAGTTTTTGATTATTCTTTGTGTGAAGTTTAATGAGTCTCCTGCCACTTTCAAAATATAAACTCCAGTTTGAAGTGTATTTAAATTCAATGATTTTTCAACATTAAAATCTTCGTTTCTGTATTCGTTTACAATTCTACCATTAATGTCAATAACTTGAATAGTTACTTTACCTGTATAGTTGTTAATTCTAATGTTTAAATCTCCATTAGTTGGGTTTGGATATACTCTAAATAAATCTTGGTTATTATTAAAATAATCAACAGCTAAAACACAATTTGAACCAGTTGCAGGAGTTGCTCCAGGAGTTGGTACGGTATAATCTTCTACTTGATCGATAGATGAGGTATTAAGTCCTGAGCTTGCATTTTTCCCTAAACCTCTTCTAGCAAAAACCTCCCATATCAAACAATAATCTTGACCATTTGTAGTGGCTAAATCGGCTGCCAGGATAGCATCGCGAGCTTGGACGAATGTTGGATTACAAGCTTGTGTCTTGATGGCATCAAGAACTAATCTCATTACTTTGTTATTTCCACCTGTTCCTGTATATTTATTGTCGTCATACCCATATTTATTAATATATGCCCATGTTAAATCCCACAGCATTGTTGTCCATACTTCACCAACATTATGAGATTCTGTTACCATTGTTCCAGTACCATCATCAACTTGGTTTAAATTAACAGTGTTAAATGTCTCTGGATTAACCGACATGTCTGTAGAATAGGGATAGTTTCTTAATCCAGCACCTGTGGGATCTTGATTGATTACAAAGGTAGCCATACCTCTAGGTGTTGTACCTACATCGCCTGGATGCATTGTTAACATTAAAGCAAACCAATCTGACCATCCTTCACCCATTTGCTCTTCGTTTGTAAGACAGCTTGAGTTATTTCTACCGCCAGCTAAACGAGTGGAAATACCATGACCAAATTCATGAGCAATTACACCATTGTCTAAATCTCCATCGGTATTAACAAAAACGTCAAGAGCTGTTGCTGATTGAATTTTTCCATTTACAGTTTGACCTGCTTTCAATTTTGTAATGATAGCTTCTCCATTAGTTAACGAAACGCTAATTACAGGAATGGTAATGTTTGCATCTGCACCCGACATACCAATACTTGCATTTGGAGCTGTACTATCATTGTTTACAATAATTACAGCTGTAGCACCTGCGTTAGTAGCATTTACAGCTTTAGCGGCAAAAGTACAAGGAGTTCCTCCATTTGCAACAGAAGTTGATCTTCTGATAATAACTATGTGACCATTAATAGCAGCTGCATTGACAGCAGGAGCACATCCATCAGCATTATCGGTTTGTCCTACGTCTGGGGTTCCATCATCATATAAAACAATATCCGATTGAATCATATTTGGAGCAACAGGCACATTCACGTGACCTGGATTAAAACCATTATCACTTGCATATTTATCTCCAGCTATATCAGAAGGGGAGTTAACAGTAAGTAACTTGGTAATTTTTCTGTAACTCCATAAATACATTTGCATTCTTGGTTTTGACCCATCAACTGGAGTAGAAAAATTGGCATTATTTAAAGTAGGAGTAGCTGCAGTTGAACCATCTTGAGCATCAGACCAAACAGCATCTCCAGAAGCTGGTGCTGTTACTGAAGTATAATTGGTTTGCTGAAAATTACCATTAGCTTCATTAAAACCATATTGATACCAAATATCGTGTAGAATATTATTCATATAGAACAAATTCGTTGTAGCAGCATCAATATAAGTATTTGCGGCCACAGAAGTCCCTGGATAAGGGAAGTCAAACATTAAGCTAGAACTTGTTGGAGAATATCCACTCGTTGTTGATGTAGTAGATGCTGTAGTGGGATTGGTATTTCCATAATCAGCTCGTGTCCAAGTATTATTTCCTCTTAAATACGTATATTTTAAAGATACTGTTGTACCTGCTAAAGTATTAGTATCATGCCAACCTTTGGGTGAGGCCGTCGGATTTTCAGGATTGGTTAGTAAGTCTCGTGAATGATGATTCGGGCTTTCATAGTTAAAAGGTACTACTCTGTAGGAACCTCCCTGAACTTGAGCAGCAGGCAACATGGCAGTTTCTTCCTTAAATATATTTCTGTAAAAAGAAAAGTCTTCATTTGATAAAGCATTGTGATTTCCAAAATTACATGAAATAACTTGGTCACGTTTTTCTAATAAAGTGCCATCAAGAGCATCTATTCTTATACTCCATAAATGATTGTGATCTTGAGTGTAAAATGTAAAATCCCAAGCTAATTTTAGTGAAGAACCCATTGGTTGAAATACTAGTTCGGCAGTAATTGGTTCGTCTCCCAAAATACCATTAGAGATTTTGAACTCTCTCTCGTTTTTATTTTCTAAAATTTGACCGTTTATATCTACAGCATTCACAGCCATAAATCCTTTCTGTAAAGCATCTAAGACGCTTAATGACGGAGTTGTTGTGTTTATTTTTTGACCAATGTTAGGAATGAAACCATTAACTACATTGATGACTTCATCGTTTTTAATCCATACGTTTGAAAGTCCATTGAAAATTTCAATTCCTTGGTAACGTTGTTTAATCCAATAAATATCAATTTTCATAGATTCGGAATTACCAATACTTTCAATAAACCAGTCAGAAATATCGGCATTTGATAGGTTTAATTTGGTCTTGTTTTGTTCCAAATAGGTTTGAATTTTTCCTGTGTAGTCTTGGGAAAAACCTACAACAGTAAACAAAATCATCAATAGTGATGTAATTTTTTTCATAATTTTAATTTGTAGTTTTTTAATAGGATGACAAACTTAATTTATTTTTGATGTAAATGCAATTTTTTTGGTTGAAAATCAAAAATTTAACAAAAATTAAGCGTTAATTAATTTGTTATACAACAATGCTTTGCCATCGGTTAACATCGAAATAAAGTGACAAATGTGTAACAAACGATCATACAAATTTTCTTTTTCAATATCGTGTTTTTCAGGAAGAAGGTGCAATAATAATTTGTCGTAATTGGTTGCTTTTCCCTCGTATTTGTTATTGTAAGCCGTTATAAATTTATCTAATAAGTTGTTAATCATTTGGTAACCCGAAAGTTCCTTTTCAATAACCTCGCGACTTTGGTAAATGTTTTTCACACTTAGTTTGATGATATCATCAATTTGCGCTTTGTATTTGCTCTTATCGGTTAAAGCGTATGGGAATTTACCTTTCAAAATAGCTTCTTCGTTTTCAATAAAAACCCGAACGGCATCGTTAATAAGATTGCCAATCGCTAACGCTCGCAAATAGCTAATGCGATCTTCTTTGGTAGTTAATGTTTGATATTTATTAGTGTCGATGGTGTCCTTAACCAATTTGATTAAATATTCTAATGCAAAATCTTCAGAAACCAATCCCAAATTGATGCCGTCTTCAAAATCGATGATGGTGTAACAAATGTCATCGGCAGCTTCAACCAAATAGGCCAATGGATGACGTTCGAAACCAATATCATCTCCCGATTTATTTGGAATCAAACCCAATTCGTCGGCAACTTCTTTAAAAAAATCTTTATCCGACTGAAAGAAACCGTATTTTTTATCGGCAATATTAGAAGTTGGTTTTTTGGGCAAACTTTCTTTAGGATATTTCATAAAAGCACCCAAAACAGCATACGTTAAACGAATGCTACCTTCAATACCAGGACGCGAACTAGTTAGAACTGAAAAACCGTTGGCATTTCCTTCAAAATCGATTAAATCTTGCCATTCTTTAGCAGTTACTTGATCTTTGAATTGTTGTCCTTTACCGATGGAAAAATATTCGCCAATAGCTTTTTCACCCGAATGTCCGAAAGGCGGATTACCAATATCGTGTGCTAAAGAAGCCGCAGCGACAATCGCACCAAAATCGTTGGCTTGATACCCGTGAACTTCTCGTAAATGCGGGTATTTTTCGATGATTTTTTTCCCTACTAATCGCCCGATGGAACGACCAACTACCGAAACTTCTAAACTGTGCGTCAATCGTGTGTGCACAAAATCGGTCTTGGAAAGCGGAATCACTTGCGTTTTATCTTGCAAACTTCTAAAAGCTGATGAAAAGATAATACGATCGTAATCGACTTCAAATCCCAGTCGCGTGTCGTCTTGCTCAATTCGCAGTCGTTTTCCTTTGTCGCCTTGACGTTTTAAGGATAAAAGTTGTTCCCAGTTCATCATGGAATATTAGATTTTATATTTCAAATATTAGATATTTTTCTTCATACAAACACTACTTTCTACACCAACATATTGCCCATAATTTGGTGTAATTTCAAATCCGAATTTTTGATACAAAGCGATCGCATTTTCAAGTTTGCACGACGTTTCTAAAATGCAACTCGCAAAACCTTCTTCTTTAGCCCAATTTTCCAATGCTGTTAAAACGGCATAAGCAATTCCTTTTCCTCTGGATTCGGGCAACACAAACATTCTTTTGAGTTCGGCAATGTTTTCTTCATGTTTTTTAAAAGCGCCACAACCTAAAGCGATCTCGTTCTCATAAAAAACAATAACATTGTTGATGTAAATTTGGTTGTATTGAGCAAAAAAATCTTTTTCGTCGCCATCAATTGCTACTAAATAATCATCGAATAGGTTGGTTAAATACTTAAAATCAAGATCGTCAGAAGTAGTTCTTTTAAGCGTAATCATTGCGTTTATTTTTTATCGTTCGCCAAAAAGAAATTACGCGATTTCTTCGGATATTGATTGTAGCTTTTGTCACTCGGATTAGCAATCACGCTTTTAATATTAATTTCATCGCCCAATTTAAAACTCGCTTCAGTATATTGATAATCTAACAAATATTCGCCACAGAAATAATTGGCGTTTTCGTCTTTTTCTATAATTCCGGTGTAGATTCCTTTTTCTTTTGCCATGGTGTTTAATTTGATTTCAAAGATAATTAAAAAACAAAACAGCCATCGTGTAGACAGCTGTTTCTTTATTCTTTTCTCT
>CAZSZH010000018.1:0-44907 GCA_964610785.1 uncultured Flavobacterium sp.
GGTTTTATGATGATTCGTTAACGGAATTTCATGCCGACAGAAAGTACAAATAACATTTTCATCCGACAATAGAAACGAATTACAACCGGCACAAGCTTTCGGAAAAAATAAATTTATAAGACTTTGAATCATCAAAAAATGTATTTAATTCCATAAAAATATAAAAATCAATCATTCGATAGAAATTTATATGAAATTTTAAATTCACTTTTCTATTTTTGCAGTATTATGGCAAAACAAGAAGATATTTTTAAAAATGTAGTTTCGCATGCAAAGGAGTACGGATTTATATTTCCGTCAAGCGAAATTTACGATGGTTTAAGTGCGGTATATGATTATGCGCAAAATGGAGTTGAATTAAAGAAAAACATTCGTGAATATTGGTGGCGCGCGATGGTGCAAATGCACGAAAATATTGTGGGGCTTGACGCTGCAATTTTGATGCACCCAACGACTTGGAAAGCATCGGGTCACGTAGATGCTTTTAACGATCCATTGATTGACAACAAAGATTCCAAAAAAAGATATAGAGCCGACGTTTTAATTGAGGATTATGCCGAAAAATTAAATCTGAAAGCTAAAAAAGAAATTGAAAAAGCAAGAGAACGTTTTGGGGATTCTTTTGATGAAGAACAATACAAAACAACCAATCCTCGTGTGATGGAATATCTTTCTAAAGAGAGAGAAATCTTGGAAAGAATGGGGCGTTCGCTAGGAAATGGTGATTTAGACGATGTAAAAGCATTAATCGAAGAGCTTGAAATTGCCGATCCAGAAACAGGTTCACGAAATTGGACCGACGTAAAGCAATTCAACTTAATGTTTGGCACAAAACTAGGGGCTTCTGCTGAGAATGCCATGGATTTATACCTTCGTCCAGAAACCGCTCAAGGTATTTTTGTGAATTTCCTTAATGTTCAAAAAACCGGTAGAATGAAAATTCCTTTTGGGATTGCACAAACGGGTAAAGCATTTAGAAATGAAATAGTGGCCAGACAATTTATTTTCCGAATGCGCGAATTTGAACAAATGGAAATGCAATTCTTTGTGAAACCAGGTGAAGAAATGAAATGGTATGAATACTGGAAAGAAACAAGATTGAAATGGCATTTATCATTAGGTTTAGGAGCAGCAAATTACCGTTTTCATGATCATGAAAAATTGGCTCATTATGCCAATGCAGCGGCCGATATTGAATTCAATTTCCCGTTCGGATTTAAAGAATTGGAAGGAATTCACTCTAGAACCGATTTCGATTTGAAAGCACATGAACAATTTTCGGGTAAAAAATTACAATATTTTGATACCGAAACCAATTCCAACTATGTTCCTTATGTAGTAGAAACATCGGTTGGTTTAGATAGAATGTTCTTGTCGGTTTTTGCCACGTCATTACAAGAAGAGACTCTTGAAGACGGTTCCACAAGAACAGTTTTGCGTTTGCCTTCGGTTTTAGCACCAACCAAAGCTGCCGTGTTGCCATTGGTTAAAAAAGACGGACTTCCAGAAGTGGCTCAAAGTATCATTGATGAATTAAAATGGGAATTCAATGTAGCGTATGATGAAAAAGATGCTGTGGGACGACGTTATAGAAGACAAGATGCCTTGGGAACACCATTTTGTATTACAGTAGATCATCAAACATTAGAAGATAAAACAGTAACCATTCGTCATAGAGATTCTATGAAACAAGATCGAGTGGCTATTTCTGAATTAAGAGGTATCATCAACGAAGAAGTTTCAATACGAAATTGGTTGATGAGAACGATTTAAACTCAAGGCGGTTGTTAATTTAACAACCGCTTTTTTTTACTTTTATATCTACTCAAAAAAGTATTTTCGGAAAAAAGGTTGTTAATAACCCAAAAAAACGAATTTTTGAAATAGAGATTATCAGAAACTCATAAAACACCAATGGTTTTACCAAAAAAATTTTTCAATATTCTGGAGCAATCATTTTGTTTTCAATAAATAACTGAAAAACAATTATTTATAAGTTTAAAAATCATTTTCTTTTAGTTAAAATTCACTTATAATTTGTCAAAAAACATAACAAGGACAGTACAATTTTAAAATTAAAAAGTGAAGAAAAATTAAAAATAGTAGATTGTCGATAAAATCTTCCTTTAGTCTGATGCTTGTTTTTGTTGAAAAATCAGATTATGAAATCAAAAAATCAAAAGGTAAAAGATTTAATTTAGGGAAGTTTTATTCTTCAAATTATTAGAGAATAAAATCATAGTCCCAAGCTATCGACGATCTTTGTGTTTGTTTTTAGACATTCAAAACTAATGCTTTATTCGAAAAATAAGGCAATTGAAGAATTTTACATTTGTAGTAATTGATGACAATCAAAATAATGCATTGACAACTAAAGCGAAAGTGGAAAGTTTTCAACACATGCATTTTTTGGCTATGGCAGCCAATTATGAAGATGGTTTAGATATTATTCTAGAACACAATCCAGACATTGTTTTTCTTGAAATAAATCCTCAAAATAAAGAATCCAAACTTTCATTAACGCTGATTAATGAGTTATATCGATACTTAACTTGTATTCCTAAATTTTTTATAACTTCCACAAATGATGCTTTTTGTTTAGAAGCTTTTAAATATGGCGTTTTTGATTATTTTGTAAACCCATTAGAAATCAAAGATTTACGAAAAAGCTTTTTCAGGTTAGATAAAGAACTAGAAAATTCAATTAGTTTAAAATCTTTAGCCTCAGATTTTGTTCAGAAAGAAAGTCAAGAAATTCAGGAGAAAACAAGCGCAGCTTTACAAGATGAAGCTACCAATTCTTCTGAAATTGTTCTAGAAAAGAAAGGAATCCAATCAAACAAAATTGTAAACACGGAAGATAGCAAACAAAAGCCTTTGATTATTTGTGTTAAATCATATGGTGATTACCGTTACATCGATGCCAAAGACATTGCGTATCTTCAAGCCGACAATAACTCGACAGACATTCACTTGAATTCTGGCGAAATGATTACTGCTTTTAAAACTTTAAAGCATTTTGAAAGCGTGATGACGTATCCATTTATTAGAATTCACAACAGTTATATTGTCAATATTGATTATATTTCAAGAATTCATACGGGTAATGCCGTTTGTCATATTAAAAACACTACCACCAAGCTTCCGTTTTCCAAATCCTATAAAGAAAATGTTGATGCTATCATTGCTACTATAGCTTCAGGAAATTATTTAGAGATATAATTCAACCTTTTTGTTCCAAGTTGAATAGAAATATGTTTCATTTCCAATAGAAACTTACCTGCTTAAAAGTTTAACCACTGATACAGATTTACTGCTGATTTAGATAAATATTGTATAAAATTATTTGTATTATATTGGAAAACAATACTTTATAACTTAAAAACATTTAAAAAAACCACTTTACTTAAAATCCATTCATTTACTCTAATTTGAACGTCATTCACTATCAAACGGCAGCCATTCACATCTTACACTTGTTTTCGAACATACTGAAACGCTTTACTATAGTAGTTTTACGACGTGAAAAGCCCCAAACAAATTTAAAAACAAAATTTGGCTTTACTCAAAACAAAGTCTAATAAAAAATATAACTTAAAAATTTTAGAAATTATGAAAAAATCATTTTTAGTTTTTGCAATGTTTAGTTTAATGATGGTATTAACATCTTTTACAACCTCTAATGAAATTGGAGGAAGAAGCACAACAGGTGAGCTTTCAATAGGAGGAAGAAGTACTACGGGCGAACTTTCAATAGGAGGAAGAAGTACTACAGGTGAGCTTTCAATAGGAGGAAGAAGTACTACAGGAGAGCTTTCAATAGGAGGAAGAAGTACTACAGGCGAACTTTCAATAGGAGGAAGAAGTACTACAGGGGAATAAAAAACCATTAAAATTATATACAAAAACTACCAATGTACATTGGTAGTTTTTTTTTATAAAATGTTTTACTACTTTTGAAAAAAACATTTTTGCTTAAAAAACTTTCAATACTATTACTTTGTGTTTTATTTTTAGGTTGTAAAAAACATAAGGATGAAATCTTTTCTGAAAAAACTTTTTCAGATAGTTTAACGTACTACATTAAGATAGTAAATGACAAAAGCCAATCTAAAGATATAAAAATTAAAGCTTTAGATAAAAGTATCTTGTTTATAAATAATCTCAAGAATACTCAAAAAAATAGAGATACATTATTTAATTTGATGTATAAATATTATGATTTAAAAGAGTGGGATAAATTTAATAAGACATCAAAAAAATTATTAAAAAAAGCATTAGAAAGTAAAGACTCACTAAATTTAGCAAAATTTTTTAGATATAAAGCTAACTATTTCAAAAGAATTCAAGCTTATGATAGTTCTTTTTACTTTTATTTAAAATCAGAAAAGTTATATCTTAAATTTAATGATCAGCTGAATTATGCTACTATTTTAATGAATAAGGGTATAGTTCAATATTATGTTAGTGATTTTTTAGGAGCTGAATTATCATTATCAAAAGCATATTATATCTTCAATGAATCTAATGAAAAAGACAAACTATACGGCACTTTAAATCAATTAGGACTTGTTTGTAATGAATTAAAGGAATATGATAAATCAGCGGAATATCATAAAAAAGCACTTCAGATAGTTAAGAAATATAATTTAAAAAATGAAGAACATCAAGATGCGGTTTGTTATAATAATTTAGGATATTTATATATCAAGCAAAAAGAATTTTTCAAAGCAATTTCAATATTTGAAATTGCTTTGAAGGACAGAACTATTAAAGAGGAGGATGCAATTTCATATGCGTATTTAATAGATAATTTAGCTTTTTGTAGATTACAAACAGATAATTACAAAGAACTTCCTAATTTATTTTATGAAGCATTAGAAATAAGGAAAAAACTAAAAACTGACACTGAAATTATTGGTAGCTATATTCATCTTTCCGAATATTTTCAAAAGAAAGGCGACAATAAATTAGCTATTAATTTTTCTAATAAAGCTATTATCCTTGCGAAAGAATCTAAAATCCCCGTTAATTTAATTTTAGCTTTGAAACAGGCTTCTATAGTTGACCAAAAAAATGCAATTAAATATTCAGAAGATTACATAAGAATTAGCGATAGCCTTCAAATAGCAGAACGAAACTCAAAAGACCGTTTTGCTAGAATTTCATTAGAAACTGATGAAATCATTAAAGAAAAAAACAGTATTGAGCAAAGCAGCCGCGATATTCTTAATTATTTTGTTGGAACATTGGCATTGATTGGGCTTTTGTTCTTTATGAGGACACAGCGTTCTAAAAGGCGAGAAGCCGCATTAAAGTTAGCGCAACAGCAAGCAAATGAAGATATTTACAAGCTTATTATTTCGCAACAAGGAAAACTCAATGAAGGAAAAATCATGGAGAAAAGCCGAATTGCTAAATAAATTCACGATGGTGTTTTAGGAAGACTGTTTGGGTTGCGACTCAGTCTTGATGGCTTAAATAATCGTACTGATGAAGAAGCAATTCAGGAGCGAACTAAGTGTTTAGAAGAATTAAAAATTATTGAACAAGACCTTCGCGAAATTTCTCATGAATTAAGTAGAGAAAAATTAGTTTTAATTAATAACTTTGTCACTATAGTTAATGGTCTTTTAGACGACCAAACCAAAAAGAATACTGCTGTTTTAGCAACAACTTTAGGAGATACTATAGATTGGGATTCCCTATCGAATACCACGAAAATAAATTTATATCGCATCCTGCAAGAGTGTTTGCAAAACATAAATAAATATGCCGAAGCAAAAAATATAAAAGTTGAGTTTAAAAAAGATAAAAAGGGCAATTTAATTCTTAATATTGCAGATGACGGAATTGGATTTGAGGTGAGTAAGAAAAGTAGTGGAATCGGAATGAAAAACATTGTTGAACGAACACATGAAAGTAATGGAATCATAGAAATTAATTCCGCAAAAAACAAAGGCACACAAATTAAAATAACAGTTCCATTAGAGCATAAAACAATAAAAATATAGTAGATGATGCCTCAAAACATTAATGTATTAATTGTAGACGACCACCCTTTTATTATACAAGGATATAAAAATGTGATTCGTCTATTTCCAGATAAAAATATTGCTTTTACATTCTATGAAGCCATAGATTGTAAATCAGGATATGAGGCAGTAATCAATCCTCCTGTTCCTTATGATCTTGCTTTTCTTGACATTAGTATGCCTGAATATCCTGAAAAAGGCATCAATACAGGTGAAGACATAGCCAAATTATTAATGAATGAAATCCCTAATTGTAAAATTGCACTACTCACCATGCATTCCGAAAGTATGAAAGTACAATCCATCATTGATGAAATTAATCCGCTGGGGTTGGTTATAAAAAATGATTTGGGTTTTGACAGTATGATTTTGGCCGTTGACTCCATGATTAAAGGGGTAAGATATTACAGTGATTCGGTTATTAAATACTTAAATAACCAGCAAAAAGAAAAAGTTTACGTTGATGTTATCGATAGACAAATTTTACTCTATTTAAGTAAAGGAATTAAATATGATGATATTCCCTTATATTTTACCATTTCTTCTAGTTCAGTAAGAACTAGAAAAGAAAAAATGAAAGAATTATTGGGCATTTCAGGATGTGAAGATTCTGAGTTGGCAGCAGTAGCCAAGGATCGAGGAATGTTGTTATAAAGCCCTTTTATTTAAAGAAACCCGAGGCCACACTGTTAAGATGTGGCTTATTATTTATATTATTCTCGAATTACTTTAAAATTAGCTTCTTTATTGCCTTCAAATTTGGTTTTAAAGAAATAAGTTCCTAAAGAAAATGATGAAATATCAATCGTAGTATTCAAGTCATTTACTTTACTATCAAACAATAATTGCCCCATTAGATTATATACTAAAACTTCATTTAAAATTGTTTTTGAAGAAATTATTACTTTTCCATTACTTGGGTTAGGATAATACATAAAATCAACATAATCTTTATAATTATTGACACTTAAATTAGGCATACAGGAAATATTGGCAATAAATCCTGAATAATTCACAAATTGATCTGATATATAATTTACTGTTAAGGATCCATCAACAGCAGTTGAAGTAAATGTTCCTGGGAGTGTAGTTCCAGTGAAACTGCCTAACAGCGGTGCTGAGGTAGTATTACCATCGTAAAGATACAAGTAATCGTAATCTTGTTCGAATTCAAAATCCGTAAACGTCAAGATGACATTGTTATTTGGAACATTAGGAATAATAATTCGAGTTACATTTTCCATATCACTATAATTATTGTTAGCTCCTCCAGAATCGGTAAATACAAGACCATTACAGAAATCGGCAGCAGTAACAAAAATCATTTTTTTACTTCCAGAAATTAAACCAAAGGAGCAATCGGGACGAACTTCGGCAACATAATAGGTGTCGGGCGTCAAACCTGTTGCTAAATAGGAGTTAGAAGTTATCGAAATCCAGTTTGGTGTACCTCCCAAAGGATAAACAGCAACCTGCCAACTTGAAGTTGCTCCAGAATCGCCAAAAGTAACTAAAGCCGTAGTTGTTGTTACAGTATTTACAGCAATAGACGAAACGGTGTTAATACAAGTATTAATACAATCTGTACTCAAACACAAACCGCTATTAATAGAATTCAAAATACGAGTTGAAGGTTGTGGTCCAAAACCATTACTAAAATTAATTCCCACGCTACTTACCAAATGACAATAGCTCATAATTGTTCCTCCGATGGTAGGCAAAATAGGTGGAGTAGAAATACATGAATATCCTTCAGAAGAAGATCCAAAATAGGAAGAACCACAATTATCTATAGCAGTATTGTTACCATTCCAAACGCAAGCATGGGTGTGAGGAGAGCCTAATAAATGTCCCAACTCATGGGTAATTACTTCAATTGTCCAAGAATAAGTAGGTACCGTTTGATATGAAAAACTTACATCAGAATAGCTATAATTGTCTTGAGAACAAAGTCCATTAATACCAATCGCTACACCGCCTAATCCTTGAGGCTCAATGCTTACTAATTGTCCGATGTCACCATCAAAAACTGGGCGTACTTGATGAAATTTATATAAAAAATCGGTCGAAGCGGTTCCAGTACCCACATAAGGATCTATTGTTGTCCAGATATACATAGATTTTAATGAAACCGTGATTCCGTCATTGGAATAGATTGTTTGAACATTATTAAATACAGAAGTCATCCAATTGGTAGTGTCGGTAATGCTACTATTATTGTCTGTGTATAAATCATAATCTATTTCAAAATAGATAGTCGCACATCTCGCTACAGTAGTTGTTTTATTAGAAGGAAAATCTCGTTTGGATTCATCATCTTTAAAATCACAATGGAAACTATTTGTTTTTTTTAGATTAGCATCGGCATATATAATATAATCAGTAGTGTTGCTTTTCTTGTCTAGTTTGCCAATGACGAGATTTGAAAGCTCTCCATTGGAAACGATTCCGTTGCATTCATCTTTGAAGAAATTAAAACTAGCAATCGATGAATAATCTCCCTTCACAATCCCTCGGTAATAAACCCCTTTTTGGTAGGAAACATTTTTTTGTTTATCGGTATCAATATGAAATCCGTCAAAAAATAAATCTACTGTATATAAATCTACAGTAACTAATTGTCCGTTGTAAGGAATCGTTAGTTCGATGTTTTGATAGTTATGAGCCACAATATCGTTGACAACAGTCTTATCAATAGTAGCGATAGTGCTCTTTGAAAGAACTTTATCTAAATTATTTTCTACCGACGAAGGAGCAACTTGTAGTACAGAAAACGATTTAAAACTAGTTTTTTGATTTTCTAATTCTTGAATCTTTTTGGCTACTTCGTGTTGAGCGAACAAAAAAACGAAACTAAACAACGAGCATATTGTTAGGATTTTTTTCATAATCAAAGTAATAAAATTCTGTTGTAAAGTTAATGAAAATCAACCAAATTATATGTTTTTTAAAAATAGTAAAATGCTTCTTCAATGTGTTCTATTTTAAAATCGCTCTCTTCTTTATAGATCGCAATAATATCAAATCGAACTTGCACATCGAGGTCATTTGAAATAACATACTCATTGACGGCTTTCACCAATAATTGAATTTTCTTTGGTTTTACAAAATCCTGTGGCAAACCAAAATCGATTGACGAACGGGTTTTTTACTTCTATAATTACCAATGTATTTTCTTTTTGAGCAATGATGTCGATTTCGGCTTTTTGAAACGTCCAATTGGTTTCCAAAATAGTATAGCCGTTTTGTTGCAGATATTCCACCGCTTGTGCTTCACCAAATTTACCCAGTTCGTTGTGTTCGGCCATTTTTTAGATTATTGGATTTTTAGAGTGCTGGATTGTTGGTTTTCTTAGAATATTTTTTTACAAATTTAATACTCCAAAAATCTAACGAGCTATTCAAAAACTACTTTACTTTCTATATCGTTGGCTTCTAGCGTTACTTGTTTTCCTAAAATCAGCGCATGATTGTCGGCCATATGTCCGGCTGGAAAGTTATAGATTATTGGAATGTTGTATTTTTTAGTTACGTCATCAATAATTTCAAGTGGATTTTTCCCCCACGGAATTTCGTTGTCGTGCATTTTGGTCATGCCGCCCACAATGATTCCCTTTACACTTTCGAGGCATCCGTTACGTTTTAGGTTCATCATCATTCGGTCGATATGATACAAATACTCATCCAAATCTTCGATAAACAAAATTTTAGCATCGCAATTTACTGCCGATGGAGAACCGAGCAAACTGAACAAAATAGAAAGATTTCCGCCCACCAATTCGCCTTTGGCTTTGCCATAGCGATTCATAGAATCACAAGGAATAATATATTCTAAAGGCTCACCAAACAACGATTTGCGTAGTGATTCTTTGGCTTCTTCAGTTGCTTTGGAGCTCACTGGCATAATTCCGTGAATGGAAGCAAACCCTAAATTATTTAAATGACTGTGCAACACCGTTACATCGCTAAAACCTACGATCCATTTCGGATTTTGTTTGAATTTTGTCCAATCGAGTACATCAATCATACGCACGGTTCCGTAACCACCTCTTACACACCATATCGCTTTAATATTGGGATTGTCTAATTGCGCTTGAAAATCGGAAGCGCGTTCTTCATCGGTTCCGGCCAATTGGTTGTGGTCTAACCCAATGGTTTTGCCTAGTACTACTTCGAGTCCCCAACTGTGTAACCAGCTGATGGCAGGTTTTAAATTGTCCTCAATATTTTTTCGTGCAGTGGCAACAATCGCAATGGTGTCGCCTTTTTTTAAGTAAGGTGGTATAATCATCTTTTTTTGAGCATAAAGTTGGGAAACAAATAGAGCGAACAGAATATAGAAAATAGATTTCTTCATTAATTTTTGATCTGAATAGCAAATGTATAAAAGTTCTGTTTATTAGAATCATTTTGCCTCTTTTTTAAGGAATTCACTCCTTTGGAAAGCGATTGCCCTTGCCCAGACCTGCCTGACGGTAGGCAGGTAGTAGTGATAATCCTTATATGGAGCTTGCGGAATAAAAGATTGGAACGGATAGCTGGACACGAGCTCCAAAAGAGCGAACTGACGAAGTAAATAGCTTCTAATAAAAAACTATTGCTTATTTTTGCGGCTTATATACCGAATTTTATCATGTTAGAAAATCCAAAGAGATATACCATTACAGCAGCCTTGCCTTATACCAACGGACCGATTCACATTGGCCATTTGGCGGGAGTTTATGTGCCGTCTGATATTTATGCGCGTTATTTGCGATTGCAAGGAAAAGATGTGGCCTTTATTTGCGGAAGCGATGAGCACGGTGTTGCCATTTCAATGAAAGCCAAAAAAGAAGGGATTACGCCACAACAAGTAATTGATAAATACGACGGAATTATTCGAAAATCGTTTGTTGATTTTGGAATTTCGTTTGACAATTATTCGCGCACTTCGTCTAAAATTCATCACGATACGGCTTCGGAATTTTTTAGAAAATTATACG
Organism: uncultured Flavobacterium sp.; assembly: GCA_964610785.1. Taxonomy (GTDB): domain Bacteria; phylum Bacteroidota; class Bacteroidia; order Flavobacteriales; family Flavobacteriaceae; genus Flavobacterium. The sequence continues at coordinate 11,018 of CAZSZH010000018.1, forward strand.
ACAACGGCGACTTTATTGAAGAAGTGACCGAACAATTATACGACGCCAAAGCCGATCAATTTTTGGCCGATCGTTTTGTGATTGGTACGTGTCCGAAATGCGGTAACGAAGAAGCCTATGGCGATCAATGCGAGCGTTGTGGATCTACATTAAATGCTACGGATTTAATCAATCCAAAATCGACCTTAACGGGTGAAACTCCAATTTTAAAATCGACGAAACACTGGTTCTTGCCCTTAGACCGTTATGATGATTTTTTGAAAGAATGGATTTTGGTGGGTCATGCCAAAGATTGGAAAGCGAATGTTTTGGGGCAAGTAAAATCGTGGTTGGATGACGGTTTAAAACCTCGTGCGGTTACGCGCGATTTAGATTGGGGCATTGACGTTCCGGTGGAAGGTGCTGAAGGAAAGAAATTGTATGTGTGGTTTGATGCGCCTATTGGATACATTTCGTCTACCAAAGAATGGGCGGCTCGTGAAGGAAAAGATTGGGAACCGTATTGGAAAGATGCCGATACCAAATTGGTACACTTTATTGGAAAAGACAATATTGTGTTTCATTGCATTATTTTCCCGGCGATGTTGAAAGCAGAAGGCACATATATTTTACCCGATAACGTTCCAGCGAATGAGTTTTTGAATTTGGAAGGAAACAAATTGTCGACGTCTAAAAACTGGGCGGTTTGGTTGCACGAATATTTGGAAGATTTTCCAGACAAACAGGATTCGTTGCGTTATGCATTGTCGTCTAATGCGCCTGAAACGAAAGACAACGACTTTACTTGGAAGGATTTTCAAGCGAGAAATAATAATGAATTGGCGGCCATTTTTGGAAATTTCATCAATCGTGTAGTGGTGTTAACTAACAAATATTACAACGGAATTGTTCCAGCTCCCAATGAATTTAGTGATGTTGACATACAAACTTTAGCCGAATTGAAAGCGTATCCGGCGGTGATTTCGAGCTCGATTGAACGTTATCGATTTAGAGAAGCCCAAGGCGAGTTGATGAATGTAGCTCGTTTAGGAAATAAGTATTTAGCCGACGAAGAGCCATGGAAAATGGTGAAAGAAAATCCGGAACGCGTACAAACTCAAATGTATGTTGCGTTGCAAATTGCGGCTGCACTGCGTGTTCTATCAGAACCGTTTTTGCCGTTTACCGCTTGCAAATTGTCAAGAATTTTAAAAACCGATTTGAATTTGGGTTGGAAAGATGTTTCGGAAAGAACCGATTTAATTCCGGCGGGACATCAAATTGGGCAAGCTGAGATTTTATTCGCTCAAATTGAAGATGCCGAAATTCAGAAACAAATAGATAAATTAGAAGCTACGAAAGTGGCCAATAAAGCCGAAAATAAAGTGATTGAACCTCAAAAAGAAACATCAACATTTGAAGATTTTTCCAAATTAGATTTGCGTGTGGGAACTATTTTAGAAGCCGAAAAAATGCCCAAAGCCAACAAACTTTTAGTACTGAAAGTCGATACTGGAATTGATGTTCGTACCATCGTTTCGGGAATTGCTGAACATTTTTCACCCGAAGAAGTGGTAGGTAAACGTGTTACGATTTTGGCGAATTTGGCACCAAGAGCCTTACGTGGTGTAGAAAGTCAGGGAATGATTTTAATGACGAATAATGCTGAAGGGAAATTGGTTTTTGTCAATCCAGATGCTGAAGGTGTGGAAAATGGGGCAACAATAAATTAAATATAAACCCTGTCAGAGTATAAAAATCCGATAGGGTTAAATAAAAAAAATGAAACTCAAAGTAATCGCTTTCGACGCCGACGATACCTTATTCGTTAACGAACCATATTTTCAAGAAACGGAACAAAAATTTTGTGCTTTAATGAGTGATTATTTGTCGCAACAAGGGTTATCACAAGAATTGTTTCGAGTAGAGATTCAGAATCTAGATTTGTACGGTTATGGAATAAAAGGCTATATTCTATCGATGATTGAAGCGGCAATGAATATTTCTAATAATACTATTTCAATAGAAATTATTGAGAAAATTATCGATTATGGCAAAGAGTTGCTTCAAAAACCAATCGAATTATTAGATGGAGTCGAAGAAACATTGTCGCAACTTCAAGGAAATTATAAATTGATAGTTGCTACCAAAGGAGATTTAAAAGACCAACAAAGTAAATTGCATCGTTCGGGCTTAGGGCATTATTTCCATCATATTGAAGTGATGGCAGACAAGCAAGAAGTCAATTATGAAAAATTATTGAAACGTTTAGAAATCAATGCAGATGAATTTTTCATGATTGGGAATTCGCTAAAATCTGATGTATTACCTGTTTTAAATATTGGCGGGCACGCAGTTCATATTCCATTTCATACTACTTGGGAACACGAAAAAATAAGTCATAAAGTAGAGCATCCTAACTTTAGAACTTTAGAGAAAATCACAGAAGTTTTACCTATATTACTAAAATAGTATTTTTTTTAAACGTGAATAATCTCATCTTCTATTAACAGCGATTCTTTTCTAAAGCGGAGGAAAACCTGCGCTACGGCGATAACATCCTTTTCGCAATAGGTTACAATTCTATCGATATCTTTTTCTACGTAAAAAACATGTCCAACTTGACTGCCATCTATATCGCCTTTTGGAGAGGGAATTCCAAGTATTTTAGTAAGTAATTTCAATGAAGTAAAATGCTTATAATCGCCAAACTTCCATAATTCTAAAGTATCTAAATGAGCAATTTCCCAAGGCTTTTTCCCGAACAAATTAAGCTTGTTTGGAATATCAATTTGATTGATAATCATTCTTCTGGCGATGAAAGGAAAGTCAAATTCTTTGGCATTATGACCACAAAGAATATTTTGAGAACCATCAAAATGATTACTTAAAAGATTATTAAAATCTAACAAAATCTTCTTTTCTTCTCCGAAAAAAGAAGTTACTCTAAAATTTCTTATATCGCCTTTCGTTGTAAAATAACCTACTGAAATACATACAATTTTTCCGAATTCTGCCCAAATTCCTGCTCGGTCATAAAATTCTTCGGCGGTGAATTCGTCTTTTCTTTGGTATTGCGTTTTGAGTTCCCAAAGTTGTTTCATCTCATCATCAAGCGAATTGAAATGTTCTTCCTCGGGTACTGTTTCTATATCAAGAAATAAAATGTTGTCTAGGCGAATTTTTTCTATCATTTTTCTAATGTGTTAATTAGTCAATGTGAAAATAAAAAATGTATTTCAAATATGAAAGGAAAAATTTAAAAAAGTGATTGTTGTGTTGTCGGACTTTCGTGTTCTAAAAGCCATTTTTTGCGCCATAATCCTCCGGCGTAACCGGTTAATGAACCGTCTGCACCGATAACACGATGACAGGGAACTACAATCCACAAAGGATTTTTACCATTAGCAGAAGCTGCTGCACGAATAACTTTTGGATCACCTAACTTTTTAGCTAAATCAAGATAAGAAATGGTTTTACCAAATGGTATATCTTGCAATTCTAGCCATACTTTTTTTTGAAAATCGGTTCCATTAGGATTTATTTTAAAATCAAAATGGGTTCTGGTTCCAGTAAAATACTCGTTGAGTTGCGTAACGGCAATCTTTAAGTCACTCGGAATTATCGTTGAAATTGCTCCTTCTTCTACAATTGAAATTTGAGAAATGCCATTTTCATCACCAACAATTTTGGTGGTTCCTAAAGGTGAATTGATGAAAACCGTCGGCATAATACAAAGTTGTTTTTAAATGCAAACTATAATAAGTTATTTTGAAAAACTTAAGATATACGTTTCTAATGATTTCAATTCATCATCGCTCATCACTTTTGTATGTTCAAGATTGATTTTCATTGTTTCGTATTGAGCAGGATCAACTATCGGTTCTGATGTAGCTTTAAGAAAATTATTCAAACTAACATTTTGTTTCTTATAAATGGTTGCTATTTGTTCTAAACTTGGTCCGACAATTTTTTGGTTGTTTTGATGACAAGCGGCACAATTGTTTTCTTTAAAAAGTTGTTTTCCCTTATCTAATAAAGCTCTTTCTGGATTAAGCTTTTCGGATTTCTGCACATCTTTTTTACAAGATATAATAGTAAAGCAGATTAAAATTAAAACTATTTTTTTCATTTTACTTTCTCATTAAAATAGCAGCTTCTTTAGCAAAATAAGTCGAAATTAAACTGGCTCCGGCTCTTTTGATACACATTAATTGTTCCATCATGATTTTGTCGTGGTCGAGCCAACCTCTTTCAGAAGCGGCTTTGATCATAGCATATTCGCCCGAAACATGAAAAACTGTTACGGGAACATTTACCGCATTTTTGACTTCGCGAACGATATCTAAATAGGCAATTCCTGGTTTCACCATAACCATATCGGCGCCTTCTTCAACATCCATAAGTGCTTCTTTAATGGCTTCGATGCGGTTGGCGTAATCAATTTGATAGGTTTTTTTGTCTTTTGGTACTGCGACAGGCTCAGCGTCGACATCGGCTTCTCTTGGCGCGGAATCTAGAGCGTCACGAAACGGTCCGTAAAATGCCGAAGCATATTTAGCCGAATAACTCATAATACCCACATTTGGAAATCCTGCTGCATCCAACCCTTGACGCAAACGCAACACGCGCCCGTCCATCATATCACTTGGTGCTAAAAAATCGGCTCCAGCTTGTGCGTGAGAAACGGCCATTTTTACTAAAGCGTCGTTGGTAGTATCGTTGGCAACATCACCATTTTTAATGATGCCATCGTGACCGTAAATAGAGTATGGATCAAGCGCTACATCGGGCATAACAATCATTTCTGGACAAGCGTTTTTGATGGCTTTGATAGCTGTTTGCATCAATCCGTTAGGATTCCAAGCTTCTTTTCCAGTGTTATCTTTTAGTGATTCATCAACTTTAACGTAAATGTTTACCGCGCGAATTCCTAAATCGAAAAGTTCTTTTACTTCTTCCACCGTTAAATCGATCGAACGACGGTAAATCCCCGGCATTGATGGAATTTCAACTTTATAATTTTCGCCTTCTGCGATGAACATTGGAAACATAAAATCGCTTGGACTTAAGGTGGTTTCGCGAACTAAAGAACGAATGCTTTCGTTAACACGTAATCTTCTGCCTCTTTGTAATGGGAACATAGTATTTTAGATTTTAGATATTAGATATTAGATGTATTGCAATCTAAATCCAATCAATTGGTGATTCTAATACTTTAATTAATTTTTCTTCTTCGCTTCCTGGAACTGGATGATGGTCATAATGCCATTGCACATGTGGTGGTAATGACATTAAAATGGATTCAATTCTACCGTTGGTTTTTAATCCGAAAAGCGTGCCTTTGTCGTGCACTAAATTGAATTCTACATAACGACCACGACGGATTTCTTGCCATGTACGTTGTTCTGGAGTGTATGCTAAATTTTTTCTTCTTTCTATAATGGGAACGTAAGCTTCAAGAAAACTGTTGCCGACTTCAGTTACAAAATTGTACCAATCTTCCATTTTCATTTCGCTTGTTTCCTTACAATAATCGAAGAATAATCCACCAAGACCACGAGCTTCATTGCGATGTGCGTTCCAAAAATAAGCGTCACATTGTTTTTTAAATTTCGGATAAAACTCTGGATTGTGTTTATCACAAGCGGTTTTACACGTTTGATGAAAATGTATTGCGTCTTCTTCAAACAGATAATAAGGTGTTAGATCTTGTCCGCCACCGAACCACGAATTGATTACGTTTCCGTTATCATCGTACATTTCGAAATAGCGCCAATTGGCATGAACCGTTGGCACCATCGGACTTTTAGGATGAATTACCAAACTCAATCCGCAAGCAAAGAAATCAGCTTCACCAACGTTGAACATTTTCTGCATTGCTTCGGGTAATTTGCCGTAAACTGCTGAAATATTTACGCCGACTTTTTCAAAAACATTTCCGTTTTCGATAACTCGTGTTCTTCCGCCGCCACCTTCCGGTCGTTCCCAAATGTCTTCACGAAATTTTGCTACACCATCCACTTCTTCTAGTTTGGAAGAGATTTGGTTTTGAAGGTTTTGAATGTAGGTTAGAAATTTATTTTTCATTAGTTTTTTAATGTCATTACTTTTTCTAATAAAGGAGCCAAACCATTTTTTGTAATAGTATCATTGTTCCAAAAACTCATACAACAACTTACATAATTTTCACGAACTTTACATGCAACATAGTAAACGGTTAGTGTTTTTCCTCCAGACATACCAGCAAGAATTGACTTTACACCTGTAAAATCATAAATTATTTTTTTTGCTTTTGTTTCGGTTCCTTCAAAAATCACTTCTAATTCTTCTTCAGAAATAATTTTCCCATCTTTTTTACTTTTCGTAATATTGAATTGAGTTTCAATTGTACTTTTTGCACTTTCTAATGTTTTGTGAACGGACCAATTCATTTCACCATAATATGGACATTGAACAGTGTTTACGTTTGTCCAATAACAACTGTTCCCGAGTTCAATTTTTCTTCCTGCAAAATCTATAGTATTAATAACCATAGGTTCAAAAATATTTTTAGGAATTTGGTCATTCATTATAAGTCTTGTATACTTTTGTTCAAACTCTTTGTTTAAATTATTAAAATAACCAAACCAAATTACTGTAATACTATTATTTTTCTCAATAAAATAATACGAATTTATCTGCGAAATACTCTCTGTGATTTTTTCTGATTTGGTAACATATAAATTATTAAATCCTAATGAATCATCTTTTATTTTTTTATCATCTTCTTTTATTGAATATTTTCTAAATGCTTTTTTTAGATTTTTTTCAGAAAATTCTCCACTGAAAGTTTGACTCGAAAAATCTACTCCATCAGTATTATAAAAAATTACTGATTGATTAATTATTGCTTTAATTCTATTCTCAAAATCATCATCATTTTGACAATAAACAAAACTAGAAAAAAGGATTATTGCTAAAAAAAATATCTTTTTCATATAAAGAAGATTATAATTTCTATTTCTGATACTCTTTCACAGCTTCCACAAAAGCTTTCGCGTGATCAACAGGAATATTTGGTAAAATTCCGTGACCTAAGTTTACAATGTAATTGTCTTTTCCGAATTCGTCTATCATTTCGTGCACCATTTTTTTGATGGTTGGAATTGGAGAAAGCAAACGACTTGGATCGAAATTTCCTTGTAATGTAATTTTTCCGCCTGATAAATAACGGGCATTTCGTGCCGAACACGTCCAATCTAAACCAAGAGCTGATGCTTTGGATTGAGCCATTTCACCTAAAGCAAACCAACATCCTTTTCCGAAAACAATAACTTTAGTGTCTTCAGCCAAAGCGTCAACGATTTGGTTGATGTAGTTCCAAGAAAACTCTTGATAATCTACTGGTGATAACATGCCGCCCCAAGAATCAAAAATCTGAATGGCGTTACAACCGGCTTTAACTTTTTCTTTCAAATATAAAATGGTGGTATCGGTAATTTTTTGCAATAAAGTATGCGCTGCTACTGGGTTTGAAAAACAAAATCCTTTAGCAGTATCAAAACTTTTGGAGCCTTTTCCTTCCACAGCATAACAAAAAATCGTCCAGGGCGAACCTGCAAAACCAATTAATGGCACCTCATCGTTCAACATTTCTTTAGTTAATTTTACAGCATCCATTACATAACCTAACGTTTCTTGAATGTTCGGAACAAAAACTTGATTGACTTGCTCCATGGTACGAATTGGATTGGGAATAATGGGTCCCAAATTGTCTTTCAATTCTACGTGAATTCCCATTGCTCTTGGTACAACCAAAATATCTGAAAATAAAATGGCTGCATCAGGTTTTACAATTCGAATCGGTTGAACCGTGATTTCTGCAGCTAATTCGGGTGTTTCGCAACGAGTGAAGAAATCGTATTTATCACGCAAAGCTCTGAATTCTGGTAAATATCTTCCGGCTTGACGCATCATCCAAACGGGTGGACGCTCTACGGTTTCGTTGTTTAAAGCTCTTAAAAATAGGTCGTTTTTGATCATTTTATTTTGATTTTTGCCACAAAGGCGCTAACGCACAAAGTTTAATTGTTATAATATTCTAGTACTTCATAAATCACATTTTCAACCGATGGTTTGTCTGCAATTATGATGTTTTTAATTTTCTTATTTTCTAATGCTTCTGCGGTGGTTTCGCCTATGCAAAAGCACATTTCATTTTTAATTATATTCAACTTCAAATAACTTTCTACAGCTGAAGGACTGAAAAATAGTATTCCATCGAGTTTGTCTTTTATCTTTTTTGAGATCATATTTGTTTCATAAACTTCAATTTCGTTGAAAGTGATACCGTTTTCTTTTAAGGTATTTGGTATTATAGCTCTTCTTAAATTTCCGCTGAAAAAAGTATAACTTTCTTTACTGTAAATCAATGAAATTATTTCAGCCAAATCTGCTGCATAACCTGTATATGCGATTACGTTAAACCCGTTTTCGGTTAACAAATCTTTAGTTTTCATTCCGACTGAAAAAACATTTTTACCTTTAAGTTCGTTGCATTTTGGATGTTGTAAAATACTTTGAACTGCGTTTTGGCTAGTAAAAATGAGATTGTCATTCACTTTTGAAAGCTCGAAATTCTTGATTTTAGTTTCAATGAAATCTTCATCAATTAAAGAAATATTGGCGTCGAGTAGTGCTTGCTTTTGGTTTGGTAATAGCTTTTTGGTAGATAATATGTTGATTTGTTTTGTCATTTTATTTGGAACACAGATTTTAAAATTTGATAAATCTATTTTTTTAAAATCTTTTTAATTTCTGCCATTAATTTGGTTCCTCCATTTGCTAAAATTTCTTGAGCCGAATGAAATCCTAATTTTTTCCATTCGGAAATATCTACCACTTTTTCAATTTCTAGTTTTTGTTTTCCGTCGATGGATAATAAAACTCCTTTAAAATCGATGGTGTCTTCTTTTTCATTGTAGCGTGCAATTGCTCCAATGGGAGCTGTACAACCACCTTCTAAAGTTTTTAAGAATTGTCTTTCGATATAAGTACATATTTCGGTTTCAAGGTGGTTCAGTTGGGACAAAGCATCTAATGTATACTCGTCATTTTCCATTGCAACCACAACCATCGCGCCTTGGGCTGGCGCCGGAATCATCCAATCCAAATTGATATAATTGTCTGGTTTTAAATTGATTCGTTCTAATCCTGCCGCGGCAAAAACAGCTCCATTCCAATGATTATCTTGTAGTTTTTGCATTCTGGTATTTACGTTTCCACGCAAATCGACTACTTTATGATTGGGATATTTATTCCACCATTGCGCTTGTCGACGCAAACTTCCTGTGGCAATTGTAGCATCAGTTTCTAGAAAATCGGTGTTTCCTTTATGCACTAAAATGTCTAAAATGTTAGCTCTTTCTAAAACAGCTGCTTGAACGATTCCAATAGGTAAAGCTGTTGGAACATCTTTCATAGAATGTACCGCAATATCTACTTGCCCATTAATCATAGCAACGTCTAAGGTTTTGGTGAAAATTCCGGTGATTCCTAGTTCGTAAAGTGGTTTATCAAGGATGATATCGCCTTCAGATTTTACGGCTATAATTTCGGTTTTGTATCCTAAATCATTAAGTTTTTTTTGAACAGTGTGTGCTTGCCAAAGTGCGAGTTCACTATCACGAGTTCCTATACGTATTGTTTTACTAACCATTTTGTTGTTTTTGAAACATTAAGAAATTAAGATTCATTAAGTTTTTAATCATCTAATCTTGAAAAATATTCATTAACAAATGGTTTCATAGATTTTGTGATATTAGTAGTGTAGAAATTTATCAGTAATCCTTGTGGTTTTTCTAATAACTTCATATAAGTTAATAATTGTGCTTCATGTATGGGCATTATTTTTTCAACTGTTTTTAATTCAACAACTACAGCGTCATTAACTAATAAATCAACTCTTAATTCAGAATCTAATTCAAGATTATCATATTCAATTGTAATCGACAATTGTTGTTTTACATCAAATCCATTTCTTTCTAATTCAAACTTCAAACATTTTTCATAAACACTTTCAAGTAATCCCGGACCTAATTTTTTATGAACTTTAATCGCTAAACCAGTAATATCGTAAGATAATTTTGTTATCTCTTTTTTAGTCATTTTTTAAAATTTTCTTAATGAACCTTAATTCCTTAATGTTTTAATCAAAAAAATGATTTCTCTTGTTCCAATTGAAAAACTTTTTCAATCCATTCAATGCCTTCTTCCATAGAATCGCCGTCTTTTAGGTGATTGACAAAATGATTGGTGATTTTTTGGATGATTCTATTGCTGATTAATTCGGCTTGATCTTCATCAAAATTGGCTAATTTTTTACGTTGGAAGTTCAATTCACCCTCTTTAATAGTATTTAGTTTTTCTTTCAAAGCCTGAATGGTTGGAGCAAATTTTCTGTTTTTTGTCCAAGCGATGAATTCTTCTTTAATTTCTTCAATGATTACCTCCGCTTGTGGAATATGAAGCTTGCGATTTTCCAAAGTTTCATCCGTAATTTGAGATAAATGATCGAGATGAATAAGCGTTACACCTGCAACCTCTTGAACGTTTTCATGCACATTTTTTGGAATGGATAAATCTAAAATTAACAGTGGTTTCTTAAGATTTAAAATCGCTTTGTCGATGGTTGGATTTTGAGCTCCAGTTGCCACTACAACTACATCGGCTTTTTGCAATTCTAATTGTAAATCGGCGTAATCTTTAACGACTAGATTCAATTTTTGAGCTAACTTTTCGGCTTTATCTTTGGTGCGATTGATTAAAGTAATTTGATCGTGTTTACTATGTTTTACAAGGTTTTCACACGTATTTCTTCCTATTTTTCCGGTTCCAAAAAGCAAAATATTTTTGTTGGCAATATCTTCAACATTTTTAAGCATGTACTGTACCGAAGCAAAAGAAACAGAGGTTGCACCAGAAGAAATTTCAGTATCTGTTTTAATTTTTTTACTGGCTTGAATTACCGAATTCACCAATCGCTCTAGAAAAGAATTGACCATTCCATTTGCTTTACTTTCGTTAAAAGCAATTTTTATCTGACTGATGATTTCAAAATCACCCAAAATTTGACTGTCTAGACCCGTTCCCACACGAAACATGTGGTTGATGGCTTCTTGATTTTTATAGATGTAAGCTACTTCTTGAAATTCTTCAACAGAACCCTGACTGTTAGCGCATAAAAGTTTTATTAATTGATAGGGATGTTGTGCAAAACCATAAATTTCAGTACGATTGCACGTAGAAGTAACGATTAAAGAGTCAATTCCTTCGGCTTCAGCTTGGATCAACAAAGTTGCTTTTGCTTGAGCATCTAAACTAAACTTTCCTCTGATTGCCGCATCTGCTTTTTTATAGCTTAATCCTAAGGCATAAAAAGAAGCGTGTTTTGACATATTGTATTTTTCCATAGTTACTTTTCCTAAAAGTGAGACAAAGTTATTGTTAACCTATTTATAAAAGTAACGCTATAAGTACTTTTTGTGTCGCTGTGCGATTTTTAATCAAAAATTAATTTTTTAGCGTTATTTATTATAAATTTGTACTAAAATCAAGCTTTTACAATTGCCTTATGTAGATTAATTCTAAATAGTTTGTTGGCTTGGTTTCAAAATCATATACGAAAAAATATCGCTATGGGTTCTCAAGAAGAAATTAAAATTGAAAATGATTTTATTTTAATTCGTTTTCAAAACGATGGAAGTGATAATTATTTGGTAAAACGACCTATTAGTCAGGGACTTATACAATTTCATTTCGGAATTAAAGGGAAAGCCAAATTTGTCTTTAATGAAGGGAATTATGCGCTCGATTTGAAAGAAGAGAAGTCGTTGTTGTTTTACAATCCGCAAAAAGAATTGCCCTTAAATTTAGAATTAGCTCCAAATTCTTGGGTGATTTCTGTGATTATTTCCATTCAAAAGTTTCACGGATTGTTTTCCAATGATGCCAATCACATTCCATTTTTAAGCGAAGAAAATAAGGACCGAAAATATTACAAAGAAAACGATATTAGTCCGTCAATGGCCATTGTTTTGAGTCAATTGTTTCATTACAACTTGAATCCGTCCATAAAAAATTTGTATTACAAAGGAAAAGGGTACGAATTATTGAGTTTGTATTTCAATCGTTCGGAAGATCCCAATGCCGAACAATGTCCGTTTTTAATCGACGAAGAAAATGTGTTGAAAATCAAAAAAGCCAAAGAAATCATCATCTCAAACATGGCCGAACCGCCCGGATTAGAAGAGCTTTCAGAACAAGTGGACTTGAGTTTAAAAAAACTAAAAATGGGTTTCAAACAAATTTATGGCGATACCGTTTATGGCTTTTTATTCGATTACAAAATGGATTACGCCCGACAATTGTTAGACAGCGGTTCGTATAATGTAAACGAAGTAGGCTTGAAAATTGGCTACAGCACCGGAAGTCATTTTATAGCGGCGTTCAAGAAAAAATTTGCAACAACTCCGAAGAAATATTTAATGTCAATCAATCCAAATACCTAATCCCATCAATTTCGTATATCAAACAATCAATAAAAAAGTGTTAACCCAAAGAGTTAAAAAAGTAGAATAATTACATTTACCAAAAAAAAATTACAAACAATGAAAGGAGTATTATTAGTAAATTTAGGTTCGCCCGAAAGTCCTACTGCAAAAGACGTTAAGCCTTATTTAGATGAATTTTTAATGGATAAATACGTAATTGACGTGCCATTTTTATTACGCGCTTTATTAGTTCGAGGCATCATTTTACAAACGCGTCCGAAAAAATCGGCGGAAGCTTATGCACGAATTTGGACCAGTGAAGGCTCACCGTTGATTGTCATTTCAAAAAAAATGCATCAAAAAGTGCAATCTTTAGTAGATATTCCAGTGGCTTTAGCGATGCGATATGGCACGATGACGATTCAAAAAGGGTTGCAAGAACTGAAAGATAAAGGCGTAACCGAAGTAATGCTCATGCCTTTATATCCGCAACACGCCATGGCTTCGACAACTACTATCGTGGTTTTGGCAGAAGAATTGCGTCAGCAATATTTTCCAGAAATGACTTTTACCAATGTTCCAGCATTTTACAACAAACCTGATTACATTCAGGCATTAGCCAATTCCATAAAAAAACATTTAGAAGGATTCGATTACGATCATTTGTTGTTTTCGTATCACGGAATTCCGAAACGTCATATTCGTAAAACAGACATCACTAAATCGCATTGTGCAATTGATGGTTCGTGTTGCAACACACCTTCCCCAGCGCACGAATTTTGTTACCGTCACCAGTGTTATGAAACCACAAAACAAGTGGTAAAATTATTAGGAATTCCGGAAGGAAAATACAGCCAAACCTTTCAATCGCGCTTAGCCGGTGACAAATGGTTAACGCCTTATACCGATGTTGAAATCAACAAAATGCCCGAAAAAGGAATTAAAAAACTAGCAGTAGTTACTCCCGCTTTTGTTTCGGACTGTTTAGAAACGTTAGAAGAAATTGCCATGGAAGCCAACGAGCAATTTTTACATCATGGTGGTGAAGAATTCATGGCGGTTCCATGTATGAATGATGATGATGAATGGTGTGGCGTTGTGGCGAATTGGATTGCCGATTTTAAGAGAAAATAGACTTAAATGGAACTTTACAACTACATAAAATCGCTTCACTTAATTTTCGTAATCACTTGGTTTGCGGGTTTGTTTTACATTGTTCGCTTATTTGTATATCAAATTGAAGCCAATGAAAAATCGTCTCCCGAAAGAGAAATTTTACTAAACCAATACAAAATAATGACGTACCGTCTTTGGTATATTATTACCTGGCCTAGTGCAATTTTAGCCAGCTTTTTTGCGTTTTGGATGTTGTTTTTTACCGATTTAGGAAACGCTTGGTTGTACATGCCTTGGATGCACGTTAAATTGGGTTTTGTGTTTTTATTGTACTTATACCACTTAAAATGTCATCAAATTTACACCCAATTGCAAAACGATACTTTCAAGTATTCGTCTAATTTTATGCGATTATGGAATGAAGGTGCCACAATACTATTATTTGCAGTGGTTTTTTTAGTAATTTTAAAAAATGCTTTCAACTGGATTTATGGCGTAATCGGAATCTTTTTATTTTCCATTATAATCATGCTTGGATTCAAATTTTATAAAAGAATAAGAGAAAAGAAGTAATTGGTAAATAGTGATTAGTAATGCGCTATTCACTAATTACTAATTACTAATCACTATAAAATGAAAAACTTCAAAATGTCAATGCTTTCCCTTCGAATTAGGATTTTCCTATCGATGATTGTATTGATATTAATTACCTCGATTCTTTTAGCCACAATTTCGGTCATACAATTTCAAAATGAGACCAAAAAATACTACCAAGAACGATTAGATAGAAAAGAAGATGCGGTCAAAGAGCATATTAATTACGTACTCTCTAATTCTACTTATCCTTTAACAGAAAGAAATTTACCTTATATTTTCAAAGATAAAATTCACGAATTATCGGATATTCATAATATTGAAATTAATATTTATAGTTTACAAGGAAAATTATTACGGTCATCAAAGGCATCATTTTCTGTAGATAAAATTGCTCCTCCTATTCCTAAATATATTGTCAAACTCGTTCAATCCTCTATTGAAAAAAGATATGTAGATATCAAAAACATAGATGGAGTAAAAAATCGTTCTTCCTACAGTGAAATCAAAGATGATAAGTTTAAACCACTTGGCATCTTAAATCTTCCTTATGTTGAAGATGACAGTTTTTATCAAGAGGAGATTCAGGATTTTTTAGTTCGTTTAAGTCAAGTTTATTTTTTTATGCTAATTGTAGCATTTGCATTGGCGTATTTTTTATCTAGCTATATTACAAAATCATTGAAAACCATTTCAGATAAAATTAATGAAACTAGTTTAGATCAAAAAAATGAAAAAATCGTTATTGAAGCTAATAGTCGAGAAATAAATTCGTTGATTAAAGCCTATAATGCTATGGTAGACAAATTGGAGGAAAGCGCCTCGATGTTAGCCCAATCCGAAAGAGAACAAGCTTGGCGCGAAATGGCTAAACAAGTTGCTCATGAAATTAAAAATCCGCTTACGCCAATGCGATTGACTGTGCAAAGTTTTGAGCGAAAATTCAACCCAGAAGATCCCGATTTAAAACAAAAACTGAACGATTATACCAAAACATTAATACAACAAATTGATACGATGAGTTCGGTAGCGTCAGCATTTTCAAACTTTGCTTCGATGCCGGCACAACAAAATGAAACATTAAATGTAGTTGAAGTAGTAGAATTTTCGTTAGATATTTTTAATGAAGAATATATTCTTTTTGAAAGCGATGAAAGAGAAATCATAACGATTATGGATCGTACTCAATTGATCCGAATTATTACGAATTTGGTCAAAAATGCGATTCAAGCAATTCCCGAAGAACAAGAATTAAAATCAATACTTGTAGTGGTGAAACGTGATGATAATAATGTAACGATTGCCGTAAAAGACAACGGAATTGGTATTGAACAGGAGTATATCGAACATATATTTGAACCAAAATTTACCACAAAGACCAGCGGAATGGGACTTGGATTAGGAATTATTAAAAACATTATTGAAAATTACAAAGGAACTATTACATTTGAAACAGAATATGGAAAAGGAACTATTTTTATAGTTTCGCTTCCGATAATATAAAAAACAGAACAAAATGAACTTCGAAAATATTCTACTCACATCAGAAAACGGAATTGGGCAAATAACAATCAATCGTCCTTCAAAACTTAATGCATTAAATGTAGCCACTATTAAAGAGCTCCATGATGGCTTGCAAAATTATGATAATGATCCAGAAATTAAAGTAATTATCATAACTGGAGAAGGAGAAAAAGCATTTGTAGCAGGAGCCGATATTTCTGAATTTGCAAACTTCTCAGTTGAAGAAGGAGCTCAGTTAGCGCAACAAGGACAAGAATTATTATTTGATTTTGTTGAGGGATTAAAAACTCCTGTTATTGCCGCGGTTAATGGATTTGCGCTTGGTGGTGGATTGGAACTAGCAATGGCTTGTCATTTTAGAGTAGCGTCAGACAATGCTAAAATGGGATTACCAGAAGTTTCATTGGGAGTGATTCCAGGGTATGGAGGTACACAACGATTACCTCAACTTATTGGTAAAGGACGAGCTATGGAAATGATTATGACCGCTGGAATGATAACTGCTGAAGATGCTTATAGAACTGGATTGGTTAATCATGTAGTTCCACAAGCTGAGCTTTTAGATTTTACCAAATCATTGGCACAACGCATTATGAAAAATTCTCCAGTTGCCATAGGAAAAGCAATAAAAGCAATCAATGCAAATTTCAAAGACGGAATAGATGGTTTCGAAACAGAAATAAGAAATTTTGGTAAGTGTTTTGGAACCGAAGATTTTAAAGAGGGAACCACAGCATTTTTAGAAAAAAGAAAGGCAGATTTTCAAGGGAAATAATATCAAAAAAAAAAGAGTGTTCAACCAACACTCTTTTTTTATTACTGATTAATTTAATCAATTATCATTTCTGGAATTTCTCCTTCGATAAGTAAGTTAGCTTCGGTAGCACTTATGATGTGTTCTACAGAAACACCAGGCGCACGTTCTAATAACTTGAACCCTTTAGCGGTAACTTCTAAAACTGCTAATTCGGTAACCACTTTTTTAACACAGCCAACACCCGTTAAAGGCAACGTACAGTTTTTAAGAATTTTACTCTCACCCGCTTTGTTTACATGCATCATCGCCACAATAATATTATCTGCTGATGCCACTAAATCCATTGCTCCTCCCATTCCTTTTACCATTTTTCCCGGGATTTTCCAATTTGCGATATCTCCATTTTCAGAAACTTCCATTGCTCCTAAAATAGTTAAATCTACATGTTGCCCGCGAATCATTCCAAAACTAAACGCTGAATCAAAAAAGCTTGCTCCAGGTAAAGTCGTGATGGTTTGTTTCCCTGCGTTAATTAAATCCGCGTCTTCTTCTCCTTCAAAAGGGAAAGGCCCCATTCCAAGAACGCCGTTTTCACTTTGAAATTCTACCGAAATATCATTACGAACATAATTCGCAACCAATGTAGGAATACCAATTCCTAAGTTTACATAATAGCCATCTTTGACCTCTTTAGCTATTCTTTTTGCTATATCATTTTTATCTAATGCCATGGTTATGCTCTTTTACGAGTGGTTCGTTGTTCAATTCTTTTTTCAAATTTCTCACCTTGAAAAATCCTTTGAATTAATATTCCCGGAATATGTATTTCATTTGGATCTAAACTCCCTGCCGGAAGTAATTCTTCAACTTCGGCAATAGTTATTTTTCCTGCGCCGCACATACACGGATTGAAATTTCTAGCGGTTCCTTTAAATATTAAGTTTCCAGCTTCGTCTCCTTTCCAAGCTTTCACAATAGAAAAATCTGCTTCGAAAGCGTGCTCCATCACATGCATTTTTCCATTAAATTCTCGAGTTTCTTTTCCTATGGCAACTTCTGTTCCATATCCTGCTGGAGTAAAAAATGCTGGAATTCCCGCTTGAGCTGCTCTGCAACGTTCTGCTAAAGTTCCTTGTGGAATTAATTCAACTTCTAATTCGCCTGATAACATTTGACGTTCGAATTCGGCATTTTCTCCCACATAAGACGAAATCATTTTTTTGATTTGTTTTTGTTG
Source organism: uncultured Flavobacterium sp. (assembly GCA_964610785.1). Classification (GTDB taxonomy): domain Bacteria; phylum Bacteroidota; class Bacteroidia; order Flavobacteriales; family Flavobacteriaceae; genus Flavobacterium. The sequence continues at coordinate 28,758 of CAZSZH010000018.1, forward strand.
CAATAATAAACCTAAACCGAAATCATCTACTCCTGCATTGTTGGAAATACACGTTAGATTTTTAATTCCTATTTTTACCAATTCAGCGATAGAGTTCTCGGGAATTCCGCAGAGGCCGAAGCCACCTAACATAATGGTCATGTTATCTTCAATTCCTTGAAGTGCCTCTTGTACTGAATTTACTTTTTTATTAATCATAGTTCCTATGAATTTATAAGGTCAATAATTTAGCTTACTTAAAGTCCGAATTCCTCTGGATTTTGTTCTTCAATAGTTGTCGAATCTTTTTCTTTATGATTTTGTGGCGTCCAGCAATCTACCTTAATATTGAAGTTATCGGGTCTTTGAAAATCATCTTTAGATATTTGTAAATCTTTATCTTCGTAACACTTTTTCATAAAATATCCCCAAATAGGTAATGCAGCTGTTGCTCCTTGACCGTAAGTTATACTTTTGAAATGTGCTGAACGATCTTCACAACCCACCCAAACTCCTGTAACAAGATTAGGCACCATTCCAATAAACCAACCATCGGATTGATTTTGTGAAGTTCCTGTTTTTCCTGCGATTGGATTACGGAATACGTAAGGATATCCTGTCCAACGTTTATCTCCAGATCCACCGCCTTCGGTTCTTAATCGCTCACCTGAACCGCCTTCGGTAACTCCTTCCAACAATTTGATTACGGCAAACGTTACATCTTTATTTAAAACATCGTGTGTTTCGGGTACTGGTTCAAAAATTACTGCGCCATTTTTATCTTCAATCCTAGATATAAATTGAGGTTTGATATAAACGCCTTGATTCGCAAAAGTGCTGTAAGCGGCAACCATGTCTTGAACCGTTATGTCTACTGCTCCTAAAGCAATTGAAGGTTGTGCTGGAATTTCGGAATTTACTCCTAATTTATGGGTTAGTGCTACGACAGCTTCAGGACCTGTTTTGTCGATTAATTTAGCTGAAATAATATTAACAGAATTCGCCAATGCTCTTTTAAGCGTCATCATTCCTCTATATTTATTATCAGAATTTCTTGGTTCCCAATCTTCGGTAACATGATGACGTCCTTTGTGAATCATGAATGGAGCATCTAATAATGTATCACAAGGAGACATTCCTAATTGCTCTATTGCGGTAGCATAAACGAAAGGTTTGAATGTCGAACCAACTTGTCGAGCTCCTTGGCCCACGTGATCATATTGAAAATACTTGTAATTGATTCCTCCAACCCATGCTTTTATTTGTCCGGTTTGAGGTTCCATCGACATTAAGCCCGCTTGAAGAAAATGTTTATAATAACGAATAGAATCCAAAGGAGTCATAATCGTATCTCGTTCTCCTTTCCATGTAAAAACGGTCATTTTAGTTTTCACTTTAAAAGAGGCAATAATTTCTTCATCTGTTTTTTCGTCTGCTTTTAAAATTCGCCATCTTTCCGAGTTTTTCATGGCTTGTTTGAAGATTTTATCTGTTTCAGCATCCGAAATATTAACAAAAGGAGCATTTTTATTTCCTTTTTGCTGAATAAAAAATTCTTCCTGAAGATTTTTAATATGCGCTTGAACCGCTTCTTCAGCATGGTCTTGTATTTTAGAATCGATAGTCGTGTAAATTTTTAGACCATCTCCATAAATATCATATTCTTCTCCATTTGGTTTTTTATTAGTTTTTACCCAATTTTTCATGTAATCACGAAGGTATTCTCTAAAATAAGTCGCGGTACCATCCAAATGGCTCTCTGGATGAAAATTCAAAACAATTGGTTTTTTTTCCAATAATTTTTTGGCAGATTCTTCCAAATGATGATTTCTAACTAATTGTCCGAGAACTACATTTCTTCTTTTTAAAGACTTTTCTGGACGACGAACAGGATTAAATAGCGAAGGATTGGTAAGCATTCCTACCAACATCGCACTTTCTTCTACATTCAAATCACGAGGTTCTTTGTTGAAATATACTTTTGATGCGGAACGAATTCCAACAGCACCATTCACAAAATCTACCTGATTGAAATACAATGCAATGATTTCGTTTTTAGTATATTGCCGTTCTAGCCGAATGGCAATGATCCACTCTTTAGCTTTTTGTATCATTCTAAACAAAGGAAATCTAGATCCTTCACCATGAAATAAAAGTTTAGCTAATTGTTGTGTAATAGTACTGGCTCCGCCGTTGGAACCTAATTTTGCAGCGGCACCAAAGGTTCTACGGGCGTCAATTCCTGAATGTTCGTAGAAACGTTCGTCTTCGGTTGAGACCAAGGCATCTACTAAAGATTTTGGTAAATCTTTGTATTTGATAGCTGTTCTGTTTTCATTGTAAAATTTACCCAAAGTCACTCCATCTGAAGAGATTATTTCGGTAGCTAAATTGGAATTTGGATTTTCTAGATCTTCAAAAGAAGGCATCTTTCCAAAAAGACCCCATGAAGCAAATAGGAAAAATAAGAATAGACCTCCTAAACCATATAAAAACACCTTCCAAAACTTTTTTTGGTAGTATTTAATGTCTTTTACTGGCGTTGATTTTGCTTGAGTATTCGTTTTTTGTGCCATAATTTTAGTCTATTGATTCAACTCTGAAACCGACTTCTGTAATTCCCTTTAGATTATTCACACCAACAACTTTGCCTGTTTGTCTGACAGCCTGTTTAATGTGAACTTTATAATCTCCTTTCAATTTGAAAGCTACTTTTTCTTTATAAAATAATTTACTTTCTTTAATATCCGTAAAACCTTCCCCCATTAAAGTCCCATCAGGATTTGCCATTTTGTACTCTAAAGTATCAACCAGTATTTTTTTATCAGGCTGTTCTAATGAAACAATTAAGAACAAATTATCAAATGGAAAATCATTATTATCGCGAATATTTACAAACAAATTATAATTTTTTGCACTTTCTAATTTCGGTAATTTAAAAGTAATAATACTGTCTTTATGCCAAGAGTTACCTACGGATTTATATTCGTCAAAAACCCTTTTTTTATCACAAGAAATAATCAAAAGCGATACTAGTATAAACAGTAAACTATTTTTTATCTTCATTTTTTTTGATAATTATAGGCCTTCTATTTTGCTGATTAGGATTGGCATTTCCTTGATTTGGTTTCTTGTTTTGATTTTGCTCTTGGGCAGTATTGGGTGCAATTGTCTTGTTTTTGTTTTTATTTTTGTTCTTACTCTTTTTTGGTTGATCAAAACGTGTTAAACTTTCTTGCCCCATCGCATTATTAAAATTAGCTTCTTGTTCGACAACAATTTCAATTGCAAAGTCTTCTAACGAAGAAACTCGTTTTTTTTCTTTGTTTTGTGCTACAATTTCTTTAACCTGATCTATTTTCAAAACATGCCAATTAGCAAAATTGTCGGTGTAAGCAAACCACATTAATCCCTTAAAAATATCTTGTTTTTGGCAAATAGCATCTCCTTTTTCGGTGTACAATTTAGTTTCAAAATCTGGGAAATCTTTTAAAGCATCTAAATAGGTGTCTAATTCATAATTTAAACAACATTTTAACTTTCCGCATTGTCCTGCTAATTTTTGAGGATTTAAAGATAACTGCTGGTAACGTGCAGCAGAGGTGTTTACGCTTCTAAAATCTGTTAACCAAGTAGAACAACACAATTCTCTTCCACAAGAACCAATCCCACCCAAGCGAGCGGCTTCTTGACGAAAGCCAACTTGTTTCATTTCGATTCTAGTTTTAAAAACTTGCGCAAATTCTTTAATTAATTGTCGAAAATCAACTCTATCTTCAGCAGTGTAGTAAAATATTGCTTTGGAACCATCTCCTTGAAATTCGATATCAGAAATTTTCATTTGTAATTTTAAAGCAATAGCAATTTCGCGCGCTTTGACCTTCATAGGTTCTTCTTTGTCGCGTGCTTCACTCCAAATATCAATATCTTTTTGAGATGCTTTTCGATACACTTTTAAGATTTCGGGACTAGTCAAGCTTACACCTTTTTTCTTCATTTGAATTCGAACCAATTCACCCGTTAAAGTAACAATTCCCACATCGTGACCGGGTGAAGCTTCAGTAGCAACAATGTCGCCAATACTCAAGGTAAGCTTTTCAGTATTTCTATAAAACTCTTTTCTTCCATTTTTAAAACGGATTTCAACACAATCAAAAGGAGATTCACCGTTAGGTAAATTCATATTCCCCAGCCAATCAAAAACCGTTAATTTGTTGCAGCTATCGGTGCCACAAGTCCCGTTATTTTTACATCCTCTTGGAGTACCATCTTTGGCACCCGTAGAACAATTTGTACAAGCCATAATATATTTAGATTGTTGCCCAAATGCAACTTAAATTCTTAAAAAGATTAATTGGTAAAGATAGTATTTTTATAAAATAAATTCCAAAAAACTAATTTACAAATTAGCTTTTAGATTTTAAACTCCATCTGAATTTTTCAAACATTTTCAAATCAACTTTTTATGATGAATCATATTTAAGATTAGGTTGATTGGCAAGGATATTATCATAATAATCATCGCAAAGAAATGAGGTTATAGGAGAACTTTTTTCTTGAAAATTTACCTTGTTACATCTTTTTTTGAAAATTATAGAAGTTTAGCATCTTCATTTTCATAAAATACATCAATTGATAAATTGGGCAAACCAGATGCATATACTGCCAATTCATCACATCGTTCGTTTTGCGGATGGTTATTGTGCCCTTTAATCCACTTAAAATCAACCTGATGTTGGCGGTAAACTTTCAAGAAGCGCTTCCATAAATCGGAATTTTTTCTGTTAGCAAAGCCTTTTTTCTCCCAGCCTAACACCCATTTTTTTTCAACCGAATCGACCACATATTTCGAATCGGAAATTACCAGCACTTTCATACTTGGATTTTTGAGTTTTTCTAAACCTACAATTACCGCCAAAAGTTCCATTCGATTGTTAGTCGTTAATCGAAAACCCTCGTAAAACTCTTTTTTATAAGGTGTCCCAACCAATTCCATAACCACGCCATATCCACCGTTTCCTGGGTTTCCTTTGGCAGCACCGTCGGTGTAGATGTGGACTTGATGTGAGTTCATAATTATGAGTTATGAGTTATGAGTTTTTCAATTATTAGAGGGAAATGTTGATGTTCTAAAATGTGTATTTTTTGTGCGATTTCTTCTGCAGTTTTACAATCTTCAATATTGACTGACTTTTGGAAAATAAATTCCCCTTCATCATAATGTTCGTTTACATAATGAATGGTGATTCCGGTTTCTTTTTCATTATTTTCTAAAACAGCTTGATGTACGTTCATTCCGTACATACCTTTTCCTCCATAATTAGGCAATAGTGCCGGATGAATATTAATGACTTTGTTTGGGTATTTTTTGATGATGTGCTCAGGGAATTTCCATAAAAATCCCGCCAAAACAATTAAATCGGGTTGAATTTCATTGAGCTGTTCTAATACTAATCCATCATGGAGTTCTTGTTTGTTGAAAATTTGAGTGGGAACCTGCAATATTTCAGCTCTATCTAATACTTTAGCACTTGGATTGTTAGTAAATATTTTAATTACTTTGACACCATCTTTTTCTTTAAAATGTAAGACAATTTTTTCGGCGTTAGAACCCGATCCAGAAGCAAATAATACTATTTTTTTCATCAAAGCTGTTATAAATTTTACACAAAAAAAAGAATAATAAATTAGATAAAAGGGTTCTTTGTGAAATAATTTTTTTAATTTCGTGGTCACATTTATTAACTAAAAGATGGTTTTAAGATAAAGTTTTTTATTTTTGCCAACAATTTAAATTTTAAAATTAAAGATTATGTCAGACATTGCATCAAGAGTTAAAGCGATTATCGTAGACAAATTAGGCGTTGACGAGAATGAAGTTGTAACAGAAGCAAGCTTCACAAACGATTTAGGAGCTGATTCATTAGACACTGTTGAGCTTATTATGGAGTTCGAAAAAGAATTTGATATTCAAATTCCAGACGATCAGGCTGAAAACATTGCTACTGTAGGTCAAGCTATTTCTTACATCGAAGAAGCAAAAAAATAATAAGATAAAGAACCCGTATGCTTTAGTTGTGTGCGGGTTTTTATTATTTTTTAAAAAATTAAACTATTTTTGATTGAATTTCAATCACATTATATTGAAATACCCTTGTCTCTTTAATTATAAATTATAAAGGAAACAGGGTATTATTTGTTTAAAATACTATTAAAAAAAATTATATGCAATTAAAGCGTGTTGTTGTAACTGGTCTTGGAGCATTAACTCCTATTGGAAATTCCATCCAGGAATATTGGGATGGTTTGGTAAATGGAAAAAGCGGTGCTGCTCCAATAACATATTACGATACTGAAAAGCATAAAACTAAATTTGCTTGCGAAGTAAAGAACTTCAATATTGAAGATTATATGGATCGTAAGGAATCGCGCCGATTGGATAAATTTTCACATTATGCTATTGCTTCTAGTGATGAAGCCATTAAAGATGCTGGTTTAACCAACGATAATGTGAAAAAAAATCGTGTGGGTGTGATTTGGGGTGCCGGAATTGGTGGTTTAGAAACTTTTCAAGAAGAGGTAATGTATTATGCCAAAGGTGATGGTACTCCAAAGTTCAATCCGTTCTTTATCCCAAAAATGATTGCTGATATTGCTCCTGCTCATATTTCGATGCGAAATGGCTACATGGGTCCGAATTACACCACGGTTTCTGCCTGTGCTTCTTCTGCTAATGCGATGATTGATGCGTTTAATTACATTCGTTTAGGAATGTGTGATGTGATTATCACTGGTGGTTCGGAAGCTGCAGTTACTATTGCAGGAATGGGTGGTTTTAACTCAATGCATGCACTTTCAACAAGAAATGATAGTCCGGAAACAGCTTCGCGTCCGTTTGATGCTACTCGTGACGGATTTGTTTTAGGTGAAGGCTCAGGGGCAATTGTCTTAGAAGAATACGAACATGCCAAGGCTCGTGGTGCGAGAATTTATTGTGAAATTGGCGGCGGCGGAATGTCATCGGATGCGTATCACTTAACCGCTCCACATCCTGAAGGAATTGGCGTTATTGCCGTAATGGAAAACACGTTGCGCGATGCAGGAATGACCCCAGAAATGGTCGATCATATTAACACGCACGGGACTTCAACACCGCTTGGTGATGTAGCCGAATTAAAAGCAATAAGCCATGTTTTTGGTGATCATGCTAAAAATATTAACATCAACTCCACTAAATCCATGACAGGTCACTTATTGGGTGCTGCGGGAGCCATTGAAGCTATTGCGGTTATTTTAGCGATGCAAAATGGTATTGTTCCTCCAACGATTAACCACACAACTATCGATGAGAACATTGATCCATCATTGAATTTAACTCTAAATAAACCTCAAAAAAGAGATATCAAAGTGGCTATGAGTAATACTTTTGGTTTTGGAGGTCACAATGCTTGTGTATTGTTCAAAAAATTAGAAGAATAAGTTTTCATGCGATTACTTAAAAAAATATTTGCTAGAAATTCCCGTCCCACCGAAGGCGGGAATTTTTTTGTTGCTGTTGAAAAGATTATTGATTTCAAACCCATTAACATCAAATATTACGAAAAAGCATTCACGCATCGTTCTTCAAATAAATTGGATGCTGATGGAAATCCTCTAAATTATGAACGTCTGGAGTTTTTAGGGGATTCCATGTTAAGTTCGGTAATTGCAGCCTATTTATATAAAGAAGCTCCGCTTGGAGATGAAGGTTATTTAACCAAAATGCGGTCTAAAATCGTTAGTCGTGAGCACCTGAATGAATTGGGGAGAGATTTGAATTTAGTAGATTTAGTCGATAGTAAAGTGCCTCCTACACATTATGGAGAAAACATTCATGGTAATATTTTTGAAGCATTAGTTGGTGCTATATTTCTTGATAAAGGTTACCTCGGATGTGAAGAGTTTATCCAAAAAAAAGTCATTCTGCCGTATGTAGATATTGCGCGATTGGAAGGTAAGGTAATCAGTTATAAAAGCTTGGTTATAGAGTGGTGCCAAAAGGAGAAAAAACACTTTTACTTTGATGTTTTTGATGACAATGGAAACGATGGACAGAAATATTTTGGGGTTAAATTAAGTATTGATGATAAGATAATTGCTAAATCGAGAGCCACTTCTAAAAAAAAGGCAGAGGAAATAGCAGCCAAACGTGCTTATTTTGCATTTCAAGAAAAAATTAACAAAATATAATTGATATTCTTAAAAAACTACAACGTTTTCGTTTATAAAATAACGTTAATCTAACATTTAGTAGGTGTTTTGTTTCTTATAAATCTTATATTTACAACTTATTTTGGCAATAAATGGCTGTCCATAAACTATACATTGAAGATTTTGAAGAAGAAGATTATCATTTAATTGCAATTCATACTTCATTAGAAGATTATCGATTAGCTTATTTTTTAAATCGAGAGATTGAAACTCGATTGTATAAAAGCGATTGCGATATTCAAACACAAGTCAAATATGGCAAAACTTCTTTTGCGCGTTTTACCTATGAAGACAATGAAAATATCATTAGATGGAATTTGGTCCAGAATAAAAATGAAGTTGAAGGTTCTGGAAATGGCATAATTACTGATTTATTTTCTAACTCTAATACGTCATTTTCATCGTTAGCTTATCTGTTGCCCGAATATAAAAAGGTAGATTTCTTTTTGAAAATTGAAAACGCAGAAAGCGGAATTGATATTTATAAAATTGTATCAAAAATAAATAATATCGACGGAATAACTATGGTTTATGCAGTAGATAAAAACAAAATAAAATCTAAAAATAATTTAATTTTTTAATAAAATGCCAACAAGAAAAAAGACTAAAATTGTAGCCACATTAGGTCCAGCTTGTAGTTCAAAAGAGGTAATTAAAGACATGATTGATGCCGGAGTAAATGTATTCCGTATTAATTTTTCTCATGCTGATTATAGTGATGTGAAAGAGCGAATCGATATCATCAGAGAATTGAATCACGAATATGGTTATACTACCGCGATTCTCGGAGATTTACAAGGCCCAAAGCTTCGAGTAGGAGTTATGAAAGAAGATGTTGTGGTAAACCCAGGTGATATCATTACCTTTCAAACAGCCGAGGATGTTCCTGGAACAAAGGATAGAGTTTACATGAACTATTTAGAATTTCCAAGAGATGTAAAGCCAGGAGAAAAAATCCTTCTTGATGACGGAAAACTAATGTTTGAAGCATTAGAAACTAATGGAACTACCGAAGTAAAATGCAAAGTCATTCAGGGTGGTCCATTAAAATCAAAAAAGGGAGTAAACTTACCTAATACAAAAGTTTCACTTCCTGCATTAACTAAGAAAGATGTTAAAGACGCTATTTTTGCTATTGAGCAACAAGTAGATTGGATTGCCCTTTCATTTGTTAGAACTCCTGCCGACCTTGAAGAATTACAAGATTTAATCTCAAAACATTCTGAGCATAAAATTCCAATTATAGCCAAAATTGAAAAGCCAGAAGCTGTTGAAAATATTGATAAAATAGTTGCTTATTGTGACGGCTTAATGGTGGCTCGTGGAGACCTTGGTGTTGAAATACCTGCGCATGAAGTACCGTTGATTCAGAAAAAATTAATACATAGAGCCAAGACCGCTCGAATTCCCGTAATTGTGGCAACACAAATGATGGAAACGATGATTACAAGTTTGACTCCAACACGTGCAGAGGTAAACGACGTTGCCAATTCGGTAATGGATGGTGCGGACGCTGTGATGTTATCTGGAGAGACCTCAGTAGGAAATTATCCTGTTCAAGTAATTGAAAAAATGACTCAAATCATTGAAGCAGTAGAAGATTCTCCACTAATTACGGTGCCTCAAAATCCACCTCATGTTAGAACAAAACGTTTTATTACAAAATCGATTTGCTATCATGCAGCGACGATGGCAAATGACATCAAAGCCAAAGCAATTTCAACGTTGACCAATAGTGGATATACTGCTTTTCAAATTTCTGCATGGCGCCCATCGGCTCATATTTTAGTATATACTTCTAATAAAAGAATTTTAACACAGTTGAACTTGCTGTGGGGTGTAAATGCTTTCTTATATGATAAGTTTGTAAGTACCGACGATACTGTTGATGATATTAACAAAATCGCAAAAGACAACGGTTATGTTAAAAAAGGTGATATGCTGATTAATCTTGCAGCAATGCCGGTGGTTTCTAAAGGTATGGTAAATACCTTAAGAATTTCGGAGATAGAATAAGGAAGATCTGTCAACGAGCCTACAATGACAATGAATAAAAAATCCCAAAAGAAATAGTTTTTTCTTTCGGGATTTTTTTTATCAAAAAAAGGATTACATAAATAATGCCTTCAATTCGGTAGCTTCATGCGGATTCATTTTACCTGCTAAAACTAAACTTAATTGTCTTCTTCTTAAAGCAGCGTCAAATCGTGATTTTTCTTCTTCAGTTTGTGGAATCAATTCGGGAACCGCAACGGGATTTCCTGTTTCATCAACTGCCACAAAAGTATAGATAGCCTCGTTGGCTTTACTTCTCGTGCCCGATTCTCTGTCTTCAATCCAAACGTCAATAAAAATTTCCATAGAAGTTTTAAAGGCTCTTGAAACCTTAGCTTCTACCGTAACCACACTTCCTAATGGAATCGAACGATTAAATGCAACATGATTTACAGAAGCCGTAACTGTTATTCTTCGGGAGTGTCTTCTAGCCGCAATACTAGCTGCTCTGTCCATTCTTGCTAATAATTCGCCTCCAAAAAGGTTGTTTAATGGATTCGTTTCACTTGGTAAAACCAAATCAGTAAGGATTGTTAAGGAATCTATAGGGTGTTTTGGAGTCATAGCTTTTTTTTGCAAAGGTATAAAAGTTAGTAAGTATCAAGAAACAAAAAATCCCGATAATCGGGATTTTTTTATAATTCTTCAATCAATAACCAAGCTTCTGGATTGTGTGATTTTTTGATACGTTCCATTTCTGTTTGAGCATGTGAATAGGAGGAAAAACTTCCGTAAATAACAGGATATAAACCGTGTTTGTTTTTAGCTATTTTTTTAGCAGAATACCCTAATTTAACAAGTTCATCAAACATTTTGGTTGCATTTTCTTCTTGTAAGAACGCTCCAGCTACAATGTGATAAGGCATTTTACCTTCAGAAACATTCAAAGTAACCGTTGGTAACGGATTTGAAATAAAAAAAGTTGCTTCTTGAATTTTTTGATTAACTTGTTTTTGAACTTTAGTTTGAATGGCTAATGTTTCTGCTTGAATTTTATTTTGATAATATTGATTTCCAAAAAAACCACCAGCACCAAGCAAACCTGCACTTAAAATAAAAACAGCTGCATATTTTAAGAAATTAACAGAATTATCTTTTTTTGGAATAAAAGCAATAAGTGAATTTTCTTCAGCAATTTCTATTTCTTTATTGGATTCTTCTCGTTTAATATTAGGTGATGTAAAAGTATACAACCCAAAGGAGGAGGTTAAATAATTTACTTGATCAAAAGGAATAAAGACTAAACTTTTTTCAGCATTGAGACTCAATTCTCCAATATTTTTTAGCGAAATGGAACCGTGGTCTTGCAGTTGAGTTTTCCATGAATTCACTTCGTTTTGGATAATAGTTACTGCAATTTCGTATGAGATTTTCTCTGCCTGAGCAATATGATTCGCTAGTAACCCATCATTATTTTTTAAATAGTAATTAAAAGAGACCATTTTTTTTGGTGGGTAAAAAGAATGCGAATCTTCATGTAGTTGTGCCGATTGAATTTCGGTTAAAAAAGCACCAAAACCTGGAACAGTTACACATTGGTAACGATATAGTAATTGTGATATGTGTTGTTCAATCTTCATCAGCACAAAATTAATTATTTAATAGTTATTACAAAATTTTATCAACAAACTTTGTTAACAATTTTAATTCTTACTAATTTTGAATTTCTATTGTATACACCATACCGAAATTATTGATGAACGATACCGAATTACTGCACTTGTTGGCCCTATTAAAAGTTGAGGGAGTTGGCGATATTGTTGCCAAAAAATTACTATATCATTGTGGAAGTGCTGAAAATATATTCAAGACAAAAGCTTCAATTTTGTCTACTATTGATGGTATTGGCGAAGTTTTGATTAAAAATCTAAAAAACAAATCGGTTTTTCAATTGGCAGAGTCTGAATTAAAATTTATTCATGATAATGCTGTTCAATTATTGCACTATCAAGATGAACATTATCCGAATCGATTGAAACAATGTATTGATGCACCAGTTTTACTATTTGCTTCAGGATCAATGAATGTAAACCATCATAAAATTATCAGTATCGTTGGTACTCGCGAGATAACCTCTCACGGCGCAGAATTTTGTAGAAAATTAATTGAAGATTTAGCCCCATTAAATCCAATAATCGTTAGCGGATTTGCCTATGGTGTTGATATTACGGCGCACAAAGCAGCCATGGACAACAATCTACAGACTATTGGAGTAATTGCTCACGGGTTGAATCAAGTATATCCTAAAGTTCATAAAAAATATATTGCAAAAATGGAAGAAAATGGAGGATTTCTCACTGAATTTTGGAGCACCTCTAATCCTGAAAAAGAGAATTTTGTAAAACGAAACCGCATCGTAGCTGGAATGAGCGAAGCCACAATTGTAATTGAAAGTGCAGAAAAAGGAGGCTCCTTAATTACGGCTAATTTGGCTAACGATTATAATCGGGATGTCTTTGCTGTTCCAGGAAGAATATCGGATAAATTTAGTCAAGGTTGCAATAATTTGATTAAAACACAACGCGCCAATTTGTTAACCTCTGCAGCCGATTTGATTTATATTCTCAACTGGGAGCTACATCAAAAAGAGGAGATAGTTATTCAAAAAAAACTATTCATTTCATTAGATGATGATGAGCAAAAGATTTATGATTATCTTCAACCAAAAGGTAAAGAGGAATTAGACACGATTGCTTTAGAATGTGGTTTTCCAGTTTTTAAAATTTCGTCTATTTTAATGAATATGGAATTAAAAGGAATCATTCGCCCATTACCAGGAAAAAAATTTGAAGTGATTTAATTAAAACCTAGTTTCACACGAACTCTATTCAAAACCACATTAGCTACATGATGTGCTTTTGCAGCTCCTTCTTTTAATAAAACATCTACTTCATCTAGATGGCTCATGTAATAGTTATATTGTTCTCTTTCTTTTTTAAATTTTTCACAAATCAATTCAAAAAGAGCCTGTTTGGCATGACCATAACCATAATTTCCTCCTAAATAATTTTGTCTCATTACAGCAATTTGATCCTCATTAGCTACTAATTTATAAATGGCAAATATCTTACAAGTATCTGGATTTTTAGGTTCTTCTAATGGTGTACTATCGCTTTCAATGCTCATTATTTGTTTGCGCAATGCCTTGTCATCAATAAAGATATTGATCAGGTTTCCACGAGATTTACTCATTTTAAAACCATCAGTACCGGGAACATACATGGTTTCTTCTTGAACGGTCCCTTCTGGAATTACAAATGTTTCACCCATTTGATGATTGAAACGTGACGCTACATCACGAGTAATTTCAATATGTTGCATTTGGTCTTTACCAACAGGAACAAATTCAGCATCATATAATAATATATCTGCCGCCATCAACATCGGATAGGTAAATAGTCCGGCGTTTACATCTTCTAATCGATCGGCTTTATCCTTAAAAGAATGTGCTAAAGTCAATCTTTGAAACGGAAAAAAACAGCTCAAATACCAAGATAATTCGGCCGTTTGTGGCACATCACTTTGACGATAAAAAGTCACTTTATTAATATCTAATCCGCAAGCTAACCAAGCAGCAGCTGTGCTGTAAGTGTTCGTTCTTAACGTTTCACCTTCTTTAATTTGTGTGATGGAATGTAAATCAGCAATAAATAAAAAAGATTGATTTGCTGGATTGTTTGATAATTCAATAGCAGGAATAATGGCGCCCAATAAGTTTCCTAAATGGGGTGTGCCTGTGCTTTGAACGCCTGTAAGTATTTTTGCCATAATATGCTGAATTAATTTCAGTATCAGATTTTATTTAGGGCAAAGTTAAAGCTTTGTATTAAAAATTACATACTATTCCTTATTTTTGACACTATGAGAATAATAAAATGTCTTTTTTGGATTCTTTGGCGAGTTTGGTTTTATATTTTGATGGGATTCTTCATCATCATAATGCTTCCATTTTTGGTTATTTCAATACTTAAAGAAGAATGGTATCCTTATTTTTTTGTGATGGCTCGCATTTGGGGAAGAGGCATACTCTTTGGATTGGGATGTCATTATAAAATTGAACGAGAGCAAGAATTGGAAGCAGGGAAAAGTTATATGCTGACGGCTAATCATACTTCTATGTTAGACATTATGCTAATGTTAGCAGTGACTAGGAATCCATTTGTTTTTGTAGGCAAAAAAGAGTTAGCAAAAATTCCTTTGTTTGGTTTTTTCTATAAAAGGACTTGTATTTTGGTTGACAGAAGCAGTCCAAAAAGTCGTCATGAAGTATATGAAAGAGCTCAAAAAAGACTGAAACAAGGAATGAGTATTTGTATTTTTCCAGAAGGTGGTGTCCCTAATGAATCTATCGTTTTAGATGAATTTAAAGATGGCGCTTTTAGGCTTGCAATCGAACATCAAATACCCATTGTACCGATTACATTTGGTGACAATAAAAAAAGAATGTCGTATACTTTTTTTAGCGGATGTCCAGGTTTATTGAGAGCTAAAATACATTACTTTATTGAAACCCAAGGAAAAACATTGGACGATAAAAAGGAGTTGAAAGAACAAACTCGGCAAGTTATTTTAAAACAATTGGAGGAGTATAAATAGTGTTATAATATAACTCAAATCTTTTTTTGTACTTGTAATTTTGGTTACTACTTTTTAGGTTTTTCTTACAAATAGACATTAAATTAAATTTAACTAAAAGTTACGAGATTTATAATTGTGGTTTGTGTTTTTCAATATTAGTTTTGGTTTTCCATTTTTTAGTCCTTATAATCCTTCAAACTTAAAATAAAATCACACCGTAAAATAACAAACCCCGTTTCAGATGAGAAACGGGGTTTGTTTTGTATAGATTTGGAAAATTATCCTAATGCAACTCTGCTGAATCCTGTTACAGTTAATCCACTGTCAACAGATTTAATATAAGCAGCAACGCTCATAGAACCATCTTTAATATAATCTTGGTTTACTAAAGTATTGTCTTTATAAAAACGTTGGATTTTACCTTTAGCGATATTGTCTAACATAGCTTCTGGTTTTCCTTCTTGACGTAATTGGTCTTTTGCGATTTCAATTTCTTTTTCAATGATTGAAGCATCAACACCAGCTTCGTCTAAAGCGATTGGGTTCATTGCAGCTGCTTGCATAGCAACGTTTCTAGCTGCTTCTTCAGCACCTTCCACATTAGCAGATAAAGCAGTCAAAACTGCAATTTTGTTACCTGCGTGAATGTAAGAACCAACAAAAGCGCCATTCAATCTTGCGAAAGAAGCGATTTCAATTTTTTCTCCAATAACACCCGTTTGTTCAATTAGTTTATCAGCAACGGTGATACCATTAAAATCAGAAGCCAAAAATGCTTCTTTAGTATCATAGTTTAGAGCTTGATTAGCTAAATCAGTAGCCAATTTTACGAAACCTTCATTTTTTCCAACGAAGTCAGTCTCGCAGTTTAATGTAATCACTACACCAGAGGTTTTATCAGCATTAACCACTGCAATAGCAGCACCTTCAGTAGATTCTCTGTCCGATCTGTTTGCAGCAACTTTTTGACCTTTTTTTCTAAGGTTTTCGATTGCTAAATCAAAATCTCCATCAGCTTCTACTAATGCTTTTTTGCAGTCCATCATCCCTGCACCTGTGATTGTTCTTAATTTATTTACGTCTGCAGCAGTAATTGTGATTGTTGACATAATATTTTATTTATGATTAAAAATTATTTTAAAATGAAATTACGAATTACAAATTTGAAGTTACGAGCTAAAATAATTCGTAATTCATAATTCGTAATTCGTAATTGTTTTATTTTATTCTTCAGATTTAGTATCTTCTGTAGCTTCTACTTCTGGAGTAGTTTCTACTTCAACTACTT
>CAZSZH010000019.1:0-44312 GCA_964610785.1 uncultured Flavobacterium sp.
TTTAGAAAATGCTTCATAAGCCCTCGAATGTTGTTTTATCCCCTCTTTCGCTTCGGCATAAAAGGTTTTCTTATCTACTAAAACCAATATAGGTTTTGCATTTAAGCGGCTGGCTATTTCAGGGCTTATAGTATCAGAAATAAATAGGTCTACCAACGATATGTTTTGAACATCCAATGTGCGGCTCATTTTGCAACTCATTAAAGGTAAATTAACTGCGCTTGAAAAATAAAGTGTGTAATTAAAAAACCCCTCATCGGTTTCCATCGTATTATCCCAATCGGCAGAGCCTGCATGATAATAAGGTAAGGGAAGAATAGCCTGATAATTAGAAAAACTTACTGCTGGTAGAACTATATTTAAAATACAATCTGCTGAAATAGCAGAGGGAAAATCTGCTAATGTAACGCTTTTCACAACTGAAAATAATTGGACATTTACAAAAGAAAATATCCTTTCAAAATCAAAAAACACAGCTTTTTTGGGAGTAAAAATGAAGGGGAAAAGTATTGGAATTTATAACAATGGTCAATTAATTTTGAGTAATTAAAATGAAAAAAATAGCACGTCAAAAGACTTTTTTTGAAAATATTCTGAAGTTTAAATTTTTTACCGGACTTTTAGGATTATTAATTTTCATATTAATTATGCTATACGAAGTAATATTCAACTAAAATTGCCTTACAAAAAGAAAACAATTAAATGGACAAGCAAACCATAGACGAAGGTAAACCAGCCGCAATTACCAGTTATATTTTGATTGTTGGTGTTTTAATCGCCTTATCGATGAATTCTGAAAATAAAAATTCATTTGCATCCTTCCATATACGACAAGGATTAGGATTAACTTTAACTTTTATTACCCTTGGAGTTTCTATAAGTTACTTTGAAAGTATTATGATTGCTGCTCCTATGTGGATTTTTATCTCTGTTCTTACCATATACGGGATTTTTACCGCGGCAAAAGGAGAAATAACTCCTCTACCTCTTTTAGGCAAATGGTTCCAAAAATGGTTTAGTAATTTCTAATGAAAATCAAAATATCTTTAATTTTTGTTTCGCTATTTATTTTAATTAGTTTCGCTAAAAAAAATAATAGCGATAAAGTCATTAAGGTAAAAGATGAAAAATTGGAGAGTAAATCAATTATCGGCGATTTTGATGGAGATAAAAAAACCGATACTCTATTTGAAATTCATACTTCTGGTAACAATAATAAAATAATAACTGAAGTTCCTTCGATAGATGATTATGATAATTTGGTTGATTATTATTTCAAAAATTCAATTCGCACCACTTTAAAATCATCAAACAATAAAATTAATAATCTTGATTTAGGAACTAGTTTTGGAATCTATTGTCTTATTAATATTGGTGATAATAATAATGATAAAAAGGATGAAATTGCTTTAGTTATTGATTATTGTGATTATAGCAGTTTAAAAAGTTGTGTGATCTATTCTTTATGTAATAACGATTGGCAAATAATTAAACATTTTACCATTAACGAAAATTCGTTTGATCATAAGGAGGGTGAAACGTTAGAATCCAATAAAATTCTAAAATATCTAGAGAAAAAAGAGGGAAAATGGTATTATGCAGATGCTTTAGAAGTATTCAAATCTAACGATACGCTATTTAAAATGAAACGTTTAAAAATAAAAAATTGCCCATAATTATGAATCTGTCACTTTATCATTTAGTTCGTGAACCAAAAATAAAATTGGATAAAAACCCTTTATTACTGTTATTACATGGTTACGGCAGTAATGAGGAAGATTTATTTTCCTTTGCTTCAGAGCTTCCAGATGAATACTTTGTTATCTCTGCTCGCGCCCCTTTTGATATGATGTACGGCAGTTATGCCTGGTATGCTATCAACTTTGATGCCGATGAAAACAAGTTTTCAGATATTGGGCAAGCGCAACAATCAAGAGATTTAATTGCTAATTTTATTGATGAATTGATTGAAAATTACCCGATAGATGCTGACAACGTAACACTGATTGGTTTCAGTCAAGGTACTATTTTGAGTTATGCTATCGCCGTTTCCTATCCAGAAAGAGTGCAACGTGTGGTAGCTATGAGTGGTTATTTTAATCCCGAAATTGCAATAGAAAACTATCAAAACAACGATTTTAGCCGATTAAAAATATTTTCTTCGCACGGAAGTGTAGATCAAGTAGTACCTGTTGATTGGGCGCGAAACTCAATTCCAAAACTTAAAGCTCTTGGAATTGGAGTGGACTATAAAGAATATCCCGTTGGCCATGGCGTAACACCTCAAAACTTCTTTGATTTTAAAAAATGGTTAGAACGATAAAATAAAAATCTATAAAATTCTATCTTGTTAAAATTCTATTCCTGTCCATCAGGATTATCACTTCCTGTTACTTTATTTCCAACTTGTCCATCACCAGAATAAAGGGTTGCTCCAGCTTTGGTCAAGATATAACCATTTTTGGAAATCAATTGGTAGTCATCTTTAATCCACGGCATCCCTTGTTTGCTTCGAGATAAAATAAAAGATTTTTCATCCGGTAAAAAAACTTCAGCTTTATCTGCTTTTTCATTAAAAAGCACATAAGCGCATAATGTCTCATCATCGGTATTAACATTATTTGCAGGATTCAATTGAATTCCAGTAAAAATCCGAACACATTCTTTATTTAGTTTTGACCAAGTATAGCCAGCCGATGCCAAACATCCATTTTCGTCTTTATCTGCACCGATAATTGTAGAATCTTTACTCTCTTTTTTTACTTTAGAACTATCATTTTTATCAATAGCATCAGTATTTTTACAAGAGGTAAAAACAGAAAGTATCAGGGCAATAATTATTATTTTTTTCATCTTTTTAGGTCTAATATTGTTGCTTTGGATAAAGATAAGTATCCATCATTATAAAAGTTACCTTTCCATCTTTTTCAACAAAATATTTTAATAAACATTCACCCCAATATTGGCCATCACTATACTCCGCAATAATCCATCGGTGATTTAAAATCTTAATTTTACTAATAATAAACTTTTGAACTCCAAGTTTTTCTTGTCCTGCGTATATGTTTCCTTGCGGATTGTCATTGAAAGCTAATAGTGATTCTTTAATTTGTGGTGCTAATTTTTTGATATCATAGTCCGCAAAGTACTCGCGAGCATTTTCATTTTTTTCTAATGAAAAATGATCAGCATCCTCCAATTGATTTGTTATTTGAGTGATACTGTCTTTATAATTTTTTATCTCAGCTTTATTATTATTCTTCTCAAAAGCTAATGCTTTGCTGTAATACATATATGTAAATGCCGTAATCAAAGTAGAAAGAATAAATAAATATAAATATAATTGCCTTTTCATTTTAAATCGTTATTTCTAAATTATCATAAGCTAAAAAAACATTTTCTGGCAGTTTTTTTTGAACTTCATCGTGAAATCCAAGTAAATGACTAATATGCGTTAAAAATGTTTTTTCTGGTTGAACCAAAGTTACAAAATCTAATGCATCTTGCAAACTAAAATGTGAATGATGCGCTTCTTCTCTTAACGCATTAATAATTAACACTTTTATACCTTTTAACTTCACTATTTCTTCGAAATCGATAGTTTTTACATCTGTTAAATAGGCGATTTCGTTAATTCGGTAGCCGAAAACTTGAAGATTTCCATGCATGGCATTGATAGGAATCACATTCATTTTCCCAATAAAAAATGCATTGTTATTAATAACTTCAATCGAATTTACAGATGGAGCACCTGGATATTTATTTTGAGTTTCAAAAATATAATCAAATCGATTTTTTAAATTTTGAAGAACTCGCTCATGTCCATAAATTGGAATTTCTCCTTGCTTAAAATTAAACGGTCGAATATCGTCTAATCCCGCTGTATGATCAGAATGTTCATGAGTGAATAAAATTGCATCAATTTTAGAACATTTAGAAGTGAGCATTTGTTGTCTAAAATCAGGTCCACAATCAATAATTATAGAGGCATCTTCATCATAAATCCAAACAGAAACTCGCAATCTCTTGTCTTTAAAGTCATCACTTAAACAAACAGGATGTTGGCTACCAATAACCGGAATTCCCTGCGATGTACCTGTCCCCAAAAAATAAATTTTCATTTAGCACGGTTTTTGATAAAATTGATTAAAAGAATTGATACTAATTTTAGACAAAATTAAAACAAATATCTTTCATTAAAGTAGCAATTTACTAACTTTGCAAGGAATACAATTGATTATGGCAAGTAACGGATTAGATATTAAGTTAAAAGGAGATAAAATAATTGAACAGATTCCTTCAATTAAAGACAAGGCACTGCGTATAAATTTGAATGAAAATATTTACGGAACTTTTGCTGAAATTGGAGCTGGTCAAGAAACCGTTCGACATTTTTTTAGATCTGGAGGTTCTTCGGGAACTATTGCAAAAGCAATGTCTGCATATGACAAAGATTTTAGTGATGCCATTTACGGCATTGAGAGTGACGGTCGCTATGTTACGGAAAGCCGATTAAAAAAAATGCTTTCTCACGAGGTTGATTTGATTGAAAAACGTTTGGATCGAGTAAAACATCCCAACAAAATGTTTTTTAGTTATGCCAATACTGTTGCAACAATTGATTTCGCAAAACAATTTAAAGGTCATGGATGGGTTGGTATCAAATTTCAAGTGGAACCCGATGAAGATTATAACGAAATAATACTACATATTCGTTTTAAAGAAACGGATGCTCGTTTACAACAAGAAACACTTGGAGTTCTTGGCGTGAACCTTATCTACGGAGCATTTTACAAGCACAATGATCCCAAAAAACTTCTTCGTTATTTATATGATCATTTGGATAAAGATCAATTAGAAATAGATACTATTAATTTTTCAGGACCACGTTTTGCTAATGTTGACAATCGCTTAATGAGCTTGCAGCTTGTTAAAAATGGTATGACTGATGCCGTAATGTTTAGTCCAGACGGTCATAATATTTTACCAGCAGCAGTATTATACAAAAAGAATATATTGGCTTTGAGAGGAAGTTTCCGTCCAGTTACGAAAGTAAATATGGATATGTTGGAACGGTCTTTGGAGATGTTTGTTGAAGAAAATAAGGTCGAAAAAGACAATACGTTTGTAATATTTGAAATCACATTATCCAACTTGCGGTCTGAAGGCGAAATTGATGAACGTGATTTTATGGATAGAGCCGAGTTACTTTGTTCCCTTGGTCAAACCGTTATGATTTCTAATTTTCAGGAATATTATAAAGTTGTTGAATATTTCTCCAGCTATACTAAAGCAAGAATGGGATTGGTAATGGGAGTAAACAATTTAGTTGATATTTTTGATGAAAAATATTACCGTCATTTAAGTGGTGGAATATTAGAGGCATTTGGTAAGTTATTTTATCGTGATTTAAAGGTTTACTTGTATCCTATGGAAGAAAACGGAGAAATAATTACTTCTCAGAACCTTAAAGTACATCCAAGAATGAAAGAATTATATAAATTCTTTGCTTACAACGGAAAAGTTGTGGATGTTCCTGTTCATGACAAAGAAAATCTCAAAATTTTCTCTCGCGAGGTATTAAAAATGATTAATAGCGGTAGTACTGGTTGGGAGCGCATGTTACCAATTGGAACCGCAGATTTAATTAAACAACATAAATTATTTGGATATGATCCTAAAAAAGTTTTAGAGCAGGCGAAATAATTATATTTTTTAATAATTCTACAAAACGGTATTACAAATTCAATCTAAACATTTCAATTACAGGGTTTGCTTTTCCAAAATCTATTTCTTGAATAAACAATTCTACCGCTTTAGTATTCTCAATACTTGGTAGTACATTTGCTTGATTGTTATTTCTAACCACTACATTGATGTTGGATTCTTCTAACTTTTCTTTTAAAGTTACTGCCAGAATTTCTTCTCCTGAAAATATTTTAATTAAGCCCATTTTTAAATTATTAATTTCGTTTAGTACATTTTGTGTGATTAGTCTTCTTCTTCCATTTCAAAGAATAGCGGTTCAATCATTATTTTATCAGCTAATGACTCTACCCGTTCTGTAATTTCGGTTGTAAAAAATAGTCGTTGTGTTTTTTCTATACTCGCCGAAAGCCTTAAAATTGTCGCATCCAAACGATTTCTAAAGATGATATCCGCATCATCAACCACAAACATTTTAATAGTATTGATGTTAAAACCTGCCGATGAAAATAAAGCATTAATACGATTTGGTGTTCCAATTAGGATGTCCAATCCCATAGATATAATATTTTTATCATAGTCTATATCGCCTTTATCATGAACACCTAAAATACTTAAATCGGTATAAGTACCATACTTTAAAAAAAGTTCTTCCATTTCCAATACCTTTTCTTTATTTTCCACAATTATTAAAGCACGAGTGCTTTCCCCCATGGTTTTTTCCAAACGTTGGATCACATTAAGTACAATTGTCGTAGTTTTTCCTGTTTTTTTTGGTGATTGAATTACGGCATCTGCACCACTTTTAATAGTTGAAAAAGTATCTTGCTGCATTTCATTAGCTTCCAACAATTCATTCTCAATTAAAGCTTGTTGCAGACTTGGATTTATTTTTTTTAATTGCATATTTTGTGATTTTAGGCTATGGGTTAAAGGTTTAGTTTGCAGGCTTAGTCTTGCGAATACCACTTGCCTTTGCCCTGTTACCTTTTTACTTACTTGCGAATAGTTTTACATCCATTTCAGAAATTTCATTTCCACCAAGTATTATCAATCGTTCAACAACATTTCTCAATTCACGAATATTGCCTGTCCAATCGTATTCTTGTAGTAAATTTAAGGCTTCTTTAGAAAATGTTTTTGGTGCATTTCCTTGTTCTTCAGCAATTTTTGACGAAAAATGTTCAATAAGCAAAGGTATATCATCTCGACGGTCATTCAAAGCTGGAACTTTAATTAATATTACCGCCAATCTGTGGTACAAATCTTCTCGAAAACGACCTTCTTCTATTTCCTTTTTCAAATCTTTATTGGTAGCTGCGACCACACGAACATTCACTTTTATATCCTTATCAGCTCCAACTCTTTGAATTAAGTTTTCTTGTAGAGCTCGTAATACTTTAGCTTGTGCTGCCAAACTCATATCGCCAATTTCATCTAAAAAAATGGTTCCTCCATCGGCAGCTTCAAATTTTCCTGCACGATCTTTAACCGCAGAAGTAAAAGCTCCTTTTACGTGACCAAACAATTCGCTTTCTATCAATTCAGAAGGAATGGCAGCGCAGTTTACTTCTATCATTGGAAAATCAGATCGATCGCTTTTGTCATGTAATTGATGCGCAACTAGTTCTTTTCCGGTTCCGTTTGGACCTGTTATTAAAACTCTTGCATCTGTTTTCGCAACTTTTTCAATCATGTTTTTGATATGATTAATAGGTTCCGAATTGCCTATCATTTCATAGTTTTTACTGACTTTCTTCTTTAGAATTTTATTTTCAACCACGAGCTGTTTTTTATCTAAAGCATTTCTAACGGTATTCAAAAGACGATTTAAATCGGGTGGTTTAGAAATATAATCAAAAGCTCCGAGACGCATTGTATTAATAGCTGTTTCCATATCGCCATGACCCGATATCATTACTATGGGAATTTCTGGTTTTATTTTCTTTACAGCTTCCAGCAATTCCTCACCATCCATTTTGGGCATTTTGATGTCACATAACACCAAATCATAATCTGTATTTTTTATTTTTTCAAAACCTTGTACTCCGTCCTCAGCCTCCTCTACTTGATAGGTAACATTTTCTTCCGAAAGTATTTTGTTCAATACTCTTCTAATGGATGCTTCGTCTTCTATGATTAGTATTTTGCTCATTAAAGTTGATGATTTTTATATTTAATATTTAAGCCATTTGTATAATTCCTTCCATGTTGGTTTTTTGCCGTACATTAAAATTCCGATACGATAAATTTTAGAAGCAAACCAAACCACACCAAGAAATGAAGCAAATAAAATAGTCATTGAAAGTGCAATTTGCCACCATGGCACACCAAATGGAATTCGCATCATCATGACGATTGGAGAAGTTAACGGAATCATCGAAAATACAGTAGCGATTGTTCCGTTTGGATCATTCATAACCGTAAAAAATCCAATATAAACCCCTAAAATCAAAGGCATTATAATAGGTAACAGAAATTGCTGTGAATCAGTTTCATTATCAACTGCAGCTCCAATAGAAGCATAAAATGAACTATATAAAAAATAGCCTCCTATAAAATATATTATGAACGAAATTAAGATGGTTGCAATCGGTAAGTTCCATAATTCTTTAATATACATTTGAATTTCGCTTCCCATAGCGTGTTGCGCCGTTTGTAATGCCTGTTGCGTTTGAGCTCCCGAAGCTGCTCCCATTTGAACACCGAAAACAGATGATAATACAAACATTGCAGAAAGTCCAAGAATTGCCCAAATTAAAAATTGTAAAACACCAGCTAACGAAGTGCCGATAATTTTACCCATCATTAATTGAAATGGTTTGACCGAAGAAATAATTACTTCAATAATGCGAGAGGTTTTTTCTTCAATAACACTTCTCATTACCATATTTCCGTAAATGATGATAAACATCATAATTAAATAACCAAATACTCCACCAATTCCAATTTTGATTTCATTCAGTCCCTTTAATGCTGTTTCCCCAGATGCTTTTTCTAAATTAATAGACACGTCAGCCTTGGCTTTATTAATTTTTAAAGTATCTAATCCTTGTTTTTGAAAGTTCTCTGCCGTAAGTCTTTTTGCAATTACATCTTCAATATTTCCAATAAAAATGACACTCGGACTATCATTTGAAATATATTGAATTCTTTTTTGAAGTAAAATATTATCAGATTCCTTTGGAATAATTAAAAGACCATCATAGCTTTTTCTTACAATACTATCTTTTAAAATCTTTACATCAATAGCAGTTAAATTGACATATCTATACTCTTGATCGCTCTTAAATTCGGTTACAAACCTACCTGTTTCATCGTGGATAGCTATGGTTTTTAAATCGGCTTTCATCTGACTTAAATAGCCCACAAAAACACCAATTCCAACAAATAATAACGGACTTAAAAAAGTCATCACTATGAAAGACTTATTGCGAACTTTAGCAATAAATTCTCTTTTGATTATTAGTAGTAGTTTATTCATTTTTTTAATTTTTAGATTATTGGATTATCGGATTTGTAGAATTTTCAGACTGTTCTAGTAAGTCTAAAATCTAACCATCTATTTTCCTAACGATCTATTCTGTTACGGTCTTAATGAAAATATCGTTGACACTCGGAATTTTCTCCATAAAATGCGTCACTTGTCCACGTTGAATCAATGTATTGAGTAATTCATTTGGCGCAGCAGTTCCCAAATTGACTTCTAATTTTAACTCGTCGTTTAAAGATTTGAAATCTGTTTGTGACAATGCAAATTTTTGAGATAAATCATACATTAATCTTTCTATATTATCACTAATAATTCCTACTTCATAACTATTGGTTCTGAACTGTTTTTTGACTTCTGTTAGCTTTCCTTCGATTAATTTATTGGATTTGTGAATTAAGGCAATATAATCGCACATTTCTTCAACGCTCTCCATTCGATGTGTTGAAAAGATAACTGAGGTACCTTGTCGATTCAATTCAATAATTTCATCTTTAATCAAATTAGCATTAACAGGATCAAATCCTGAAAAAGGTTCGTCTAGAATTAATAATTTTGGCTTGTGTAAAACAGTCACGACAAACTGAATTTTTTGAGCCATTCCTTTAGAAAGTTCTTGGATCTTTTTATTCCACCAACCCTGAATTTCCAATCGATCAAACCAATAGTCTAACTGCTTTTTCGCATCTTGTTTCGATAATCCTTTTAATTGCGCCAAATATAAACACTGCTCACCTACTTTCATTGATTTATACAACCCTCGTTCTTCTGGCATGTAACCTATGTAAGCCACATGTTCGGGTTTTAATGGTTCACCATCAAGGATGATTTCACCGCGATCGGGCATTGTTATTTGATTAATAATTCTTATCAAAGAGGTTTTTCCGGCTCCATTAGGCCCCAACAGACCATAAATGCTTCCTTTAGGTACGCTAAGAGAAACTTTGTTAAGCGCAGTATAATCTCCATATTGCTTAACAACATTTTTTACTTCAAGAATATTGCTCATAAATTTTATTAAATATCAACATCAAAGATCAATTTCAATTCCAATCAGAACAGCAAATCAAGATCATATCATAAAAATGATTGAGGGTTTTGAAATTGTAATTGATATTGACGTCGTAAAAGTACAGAATAAGTAGTCATAACAAAGTGTTTGTTACAAAAAAACCCACCCTTATTTTAACACAAGGATGGGAAAAATTGCTATGAAAAAGAAATTACTTGTCGCCAAGTAATATTCAAATGTATAAATTTATTTACAATTAAGAAAACATATCTTTAACTTTTTCAAAAAAAGATTTATCAGATTTCTCTGGATGTGGAACAAAATTCTCGTCATTTAAAGAATTTTCAAAAAATTGACGCTGCTCTTTGGTAAGTGTTTTTGGGGTCCAAACGTTTACATGAACTAATAAATCACCTTTTCCATAACCATTTAAACTAGGTATTCCTTTTCCTTTTAGTCTTAAAATTTTGCCCGACTGGATACCTTCTTCCAACTTAATTCTTACTTTTCCATTGATCGCTTCAATCTCTTTTGAAACTCCTAAAGCAGCTTCTGGATAGCTAACATAAAGGTCATAATGAAGATTTTCACTTTCACGTTTTAAAAATTCATGTTCTTGCTCTTCAACAGCAACGATTAAATCACCCGGAATTCCATTTCCTGGCGCATCATTACCTTTTCCTGACACTTTCAATTGCATACCATCAACAACACCCGCTGGAATTTTAATAGAGACTGTTTCATCTTCCATTATCATTCCTTGCGAATCTGCATTTAACGGCTTACTTTCAATCGTTTGCCCAGATCCTCCGCAAACATTACAAGTAGTTGCGGTTTGCATTCTTCCTAAAATAGTATTTGTAACTCTTAAAACCTGACCTTGCCCATTACAAGTTGCACATGTTTTATACTTCACGCCAGGCGATTGAATCTTTCTTTTTACCTTTACTTTTTTCTCAACACCATTGACAATCTCTTCTAAAGTCAACTTGACTTTGATTCGAAGATTGCTTCCTTTGGCACGACGTTGTCCTCCAGAGCTTCCGCCAAAACCACCAAAACCGCCGCCACCAAAAATATCTCCAAATTGGCTAAAAATATCTTCCATATTCATATGACCTCCGCTAAAGCCGCCTCCATGTCCACCAGCTCCATCAAAAGCTTGATGCCCATATTGATCATATTTAGCGCGTTTTTGAGAATCACTCAAAACTTCATAAGCTTCAGCTGCTTCTTTGAATTTTTCTTCAGCTTGCTTGTCTCCTGGATTTTTATCGGGATGAAATTCTAAAGCTTTTTTTCGATATGCTTTTTTTATTTCAGCTTCGCTGGCAGATTTTGTAATACCTAATATTTCGTAAAAATCTTTTTTCATAAATTTAATATTGAATTAAATTCCCTTGACCATACTTGGGATGAACGTGTTACAAATAAAATTTAGGACAAGAAACGACTTGTCACATAAAAATTATTGTCCAATTACAACTTTTGGAAAGCGTATAATTTTATCTCCTAATTTATATCCTTTTTCTAATACATCAACAATCTTTCCTTTTAAATCCTCACTCGGAGCTGGAATTTGAGTGATAGCTTCGGCATAATCGGCATTAAAAGCATCTCCAACACGAACTTCTACTGCTTCCAGTCCCTTAGATACTAATGTCGATTTTAACTTTTCATGAATTAATTCAACACCTTTTAATAACACAAGATCATCCGATTTTGAAATTTCAATAATTGCTCTATCAAAATCATCTAAAACAGGAAGCATGGCCTGAAGTACTTCTTGATTAGCCGTCTTAAACAACTCTATTCGTTCTTTAGACGTTCTTCTTTTGTAATTTTCAAATTCAGCAAAAAGACGTAAGAATTTATCTTTTTCATTAGTCAATTCCTCTTCTAACTTTTGTTCAACTGTCAATTCATCAGCATTATCAATACCAATTGAGGCATTTTCGTCATGATTTTCTTCTAATTGATTTATATTTTCATTTTCAAGAATTTCTTTATCAGTATTTTCAGTAGTCATTTTGCTTTTATTTTTAAATATATTTTTGATATTCATTTTTTGCGATTCAATTGCAAAAGTACTGCCATTTATTTTAAAATGTCAAATTGTCACTTTTTTTATTAAACCCTTTAAAAGAAAATACACATTTATTATCTATAAAATTTATTTACTTCGCAGTAGGACACAAATTCAATATTAGGTCGTTAAATGCAATTCGCAAAGAAAAAATAAAAAAAATTAATATAATTTTATGACTATAACGATTTAGTTTTATTTATATTTGACTTATAAAAGGTTTACAATCGATCGAAAGACGAAAAACGTATTAATTCAATATGAAAAAAGTTCCAGCAATAACTGGAACTTTTTTTATCTAATCACGCTTATTACTACAGAAATAAAAAATATAGACATTACTTTTCAAAAGCAAATTTATATTATTGATTGTTAAAATTGATTTGCCTCTTGGCCTCTCCAACTACAAAAGCAACAGAATTGGCAATATTAAAACTTCGAATTAAACTCGACATCGGAATTTTCAAATGATTTTCAAATTGAGCTAAAACTTCATCCGACAATCCAACACTTTCTTTGCCAAAAACCAACCAATCTTCATCTTGAAAGGTAGTATTGTAAATAAATTTTGACGCATGTGAGCTCATTAGGAAAACTCTGGATTTATCTTTAATTTGAATAATCCATTCGGCTACATTTTGATATTCCGTAACATCTAAATGCACCCAATAATCTAATCCAGATCGCTTTAAATTTGCATCATTAATCACAAATCCAAAAGGATGTATTAAATGTAAACGACTTTCTGTCCCTACACATAATCGACCAATATTACCAGTGTTATTTGGGATTTCGGGTTCTACTAATACGATATTTAACATAACTACCTATAATAATGAGTCTTACTTTTTTTCTATTTTACACAAAAAGCAAAAATAGCACAATTGAGTTACTGTATAAAAAATAATACCGTCTATTTAATTTTATAAGCTACAATTCGAAAATCAAATTTGTATTTTGTACTTTTGCACACGTTTAAAAAAGACGCTAAAACTATTATGTTACTAATCATTTTCTGTTTATTTATTGCCGTTATCATTATTCAATTCCTATACTATGTGGTGTTTTTTGGAAAATTCTCTTTTGCAAAACTACAAACATCCAAACCAAAAAGAGTTCCTATTTCTGTGATTGTCTGTGCAAAAAATGAAGAGGAAAATGTTAAGAATTTTATACCATTGTTAGCTGAGCAAGATTATTCCGACTATGAAATTGTTTTGATCGACGATGCCTCAAGCGACGATACACTTGAAGTTTTTGAAAGTTTTGAAAAACAATATTCCAATATAAAGTTAGTTAAAGTACAAAACAATGAAGCTTTTTGGGGAAATAAAAAATTTGCCTTGACACTTGGAATTAAAGCGGCTAAAAATGAATATCTATTATTTACTGATGCCGATTGCTATCCAAAAACAACCGAATGGATTAAAGAAATGAGCGCGCAATTCACAAAAGAAAAAACAATAGTTCTAGGATATGGTGCTTACGAAAAAATTAAAGGTTCATTTTTAAATAAAATAATCCGGTTCGAAACGTTACTGACTGCCATTCAATATTTTTCATGGGCAAAATTAGGCAAACCCTACATGGGAGTAGGCAGAAATATGGCCTATAAACGTGAGGAATTCTTTAAAACTAATGGCTTTATTGAACACATGAAAATTCGTTCGGGCGACGATGATTTATTCATCAATGAAGCCTCAAATTCGAAAAACACGACTATTTGTTTTAACCCCGAGAGTTTCACTTTGTCTAAACCAAAAAAAAGCTTCAAAGAGTGGTTTACTCAAAAAAGAAGACATGTTGCCACGGCAAAACATTACAAGTCATTTGACAGAATTCAATTGGCGATTTTTTATAGTTCACAATTATTGTTTATTGTGTTACCAGTTGCGTTATTACTATTTCAATTTCAGTGGATTATTGTAACCAGTTTAATTGGGTTTCGATATCTTTTTGCATGGATTTCTATTGGATTTTCAGCCGGGAAATTGAAAGAAAAAGATGTGATGTATTGGTTTCCAATCATTGAAATCATCCTGATCTTTACTCAACTCAATATTTTTATTTCCAACACATTCTCAAAACCAGTTCAGTGGAAATAAACTCCTACATAGAAAAAGCCAAAAAAGGAGATCAAATTGCTTTTACCTATTTGTTAGACCGCTTTTGGAACGAAGTATACGGCTTTATGCTAAAACGGACCGAAAATGAAACGGATGCCGAAGACATTGCCATTGAAACCTTTTCTAAAGCATTTGATAAAATCGCGACCTATAATCCCGAATTTCAATTTAATACTTGGTTAATTGCCATTGCTAAAAATGTGCATATCGATTTGCTTCGCAAAAAAAAATCATCGCTTTTTGTTGAAATAACTGATGAAGAAGACCAACAAGCCTATAATGTTGCCGATAGTTCTCCAACTGCTGAAGACGAAATTATTACCGAGCAAAATTTATCCAGATTATTACAATTTATTAAAGAATTAAAACCCCATTATCAAGAGGTAATTCAATATCGTTATTTTCAAGAAATGAGTTACCAAGAAATTGCTGAACAACTTAATGAACCATTAAGTAACGTTAAAATCAAACTTCTTCGAGCTAAAAAACTGTTAGCTGAAATCATTCAAAACAAATAAATATTTATTTTTTTTTTAATAAAACACAATATCTTTTCAGAAAATGTGTTATATAAGTAACTAAAGCCTTAAAATCTTGCTTATGTAACATTGATACTTAACATTTAAAACTAGTAATTATGTCAAACGTTAGTATCTTTGAAAAAAAGTGGTTAGACCTTGTTTTTGAGGGGAAAAACCAAAAGTATGGTGCCTACCAATTGCGCCGTGACAGTTCTAAAACAACATTATTTGCCTTTATTTTTGGAATTACATTTTTAGGCGGAAATTTGTTTTTATTGAGTTCATTTAATGAAAAGCCTAAAAAGGAAATTATCATTAGTTGTCCATTAGCTCCTGTATCTCCTAAAGATTTTATTAAACCAAAAGAGAATTCTAAACCAAAAACAGAACAACCTAAAAGAAAAACATCTGCTGTTAAAACGCCTCGTGACAATCAAAATTATGTGGTAGCTCCAAAAGAGGAAGCTGTAATTCCAGTAGCCACAAATTCTGAAACCCCACGCACAAATGCCACCACAACCTCAGAGGGAGAAGGAACGGGAACTCGAAGCAATAGAACCAACTCAGGAACTGAAACTAATGTAACACCAAAAATTACAGACGGTGGCACACATAAAACTTCGGAACTAGACAGACAACCAAATTTTCCAGGAGGATTAAAAGGGTTTTATGAATACATAGGGAATCATTTTGATAAACAAGAAGTTGTTGAAGGCGAAACATTTCGAGTTTTAGTATCCTTTGTTATTGAAAAAAATGGAAGTATGACCAATATTGAAATTGTTCAAAAAACAACATCCGAAATAGATCAAGAAGCTATTCGAGTTTTAAAATCTTTAAAAACTAAATGGGAGCCTGGTTATAAAGACGGTGAAGCTGTGCGAACAAGATATACGCTCCCAATAGTTGTTTCGACTGAATAGCACTTCAACTATTTTTTAGTCAACCTGCTTTCTATATTTTAGAAGCAGGTTTTTTTTATTAGGCATACAAAAAAGCGATTTGTAAAATCAGAAATCTAAATTCTACATTCGTATCTTTGCATCTCAAAAATTTGAAAAAATGGAATTGGTAACTGAAAATACGCTCCCTGTTGGAAAACCAAAATGGTTGAAAGTAAAATTACCTATTGGGCAAAAATATACTGAGCTACGAGGCTTGGTTGATAAATACAAGTTGAATACCATTTGTACTTCAGGAAGTTGTCCAAATATGGGTGAATGTTGGGGAGAAGGCACTGCAACTTTTATGATATTGGGAAATATTTGTACGCGTTCTTGCGGATTTTGTGGTGTAAAAACAGGCCGTCCCGAAAATGTAGATTGGGATGAGCCCGAAAAAGTAGCGCGTTCCATTAAAATTATGAAAATAAAGCATGCTGTTATTACTAGCGTTGACAGAGATGATTTGAAAGATATGGGATCAATTATTTGGCTGGAAACGGTTCAAGCTATTAGAAGAATGAACCCAGAAACAACATTAGAAACTTTAATTCCTGACTTTCAAGGAAACACGAGAAATATCGACCGAATTATAGAAACCAATCCCGAAGTAGTTTCTCATAACATGGAGACTGTTCGCCGATTGACCCGGGAAGTTCGTATTCAAGCTAAATATGATAAAAGCTTAGAGGTTTTGCGCTATTTAAAAGAACAAGGCATCCGCAGAACTAAATCTGGAATCATGCTCGGCTTGGGCGAAACAGAAGCTGAAGTTATAGAAACTATGCAAGATATTCGAAATCAAAATGTTGACATCATTACCATTGGTCAGTACCTACAACCAAGTAAAAAACATTTGCCTGTTAAAGAATTTATTACACCAGAGCAGTTTGAAAAATATGAAAAAATTGGTAAAAAAATGGGATTTCGTCATGTGGAAAGTGGTGCTTTAGTACGTTCGTCCTATCACGCTGAAAAACATATTTTGTAAGTGAGACGTGCTAAACTCAAGGTATACAATTAAACACTATAAAATTGAAGACGAAAATTGC
This sequence comes from uncultured Flavobacterium sp., assembly GCA_964610785.1. Taxonomy (GTDB): domain Bacteria; phylum Bacteroidota; class Bacteroidia; order Flavobacteriales; family Flavobacteriaceae; genus Flavobacterium. The sequence goes on from CAZSZH010000019.1 coordinate 16,935, forward strand.
TATCAATGGCTTTGGAAGAATAGGAAGAAATCTATTTAGGCTGCTTATCAATCACCCTTTAATTGAGGTAGTTGCCATAAATGATATTGCCGATAATCGCACTATGGCCCATTTGATCAAATATGACAGCATCCATGGTGTTTTGCCGTATACGGTAACCTATGATGAAAACGCGATTATCGTTGATGGTAAATCATATTCCTTCTTTCATGAAAAAGAGATTTCAAATCTGAGTTGGACTAACATTGATTTTGTTGTCGAATGTACAGGAAAATACAAAACGTTCATTGAAATTAACCAACATATTATTGCCGGAGCAAAAAAGGTAATTCTTTCAGCTCCATCTGAAGTTTCTGAAATAAAAACAGTAGTACTTGGTGTCAATGAATCGATACTTGACGGAAAAGAGACCATTATTTCGAACGCAAGTTGTACCACTAATAATGCGGCTCCTATGATGAAAGTTATACATGATTTGTGCGGAATTGAGCAAGCTTACATTACTACTGTACATTCCTATACCACTGATCAAAGCTTGCATGATCAACCTCATAAAGATTTACGTCGAGCTCGTGGTGCCAGTCAATCTATTGTTCCAACAACTACAGGAGCAGCCAAAGCATTGACTAAAATTTTTCCGGAATTGGAGGGTAAAATTGGAGGATGTGGTATTCGAGTGCCAGTTCCTGACGGCTCACTGACCGATATCACTTTTAATGTTAGCCGAAAAGTCTCTATCGAAGAAATTAATCTTGCCTTTAAAAAAGCCTCTGAAACTTATCTAAAAGGGATTCTTGATTATACCGAAGATCCTATTGTTTCAGTGGACATCATTGGAAACAAAAACTCCTGCCTCTTTGATGCGCAGCTTACTTCAGTTATTGATAAAATGGTGAAAGTGGTCGGATGGTATGATAACGAAATAGGTTACTCATCACGAATTATAGATTTGATTCTGTATATAAATCGCAATTAGTCAACTTTTATATTGAAAGGATTTTTTTTACAATTTAATATTGAAGAATTAATTCTTTTATTAATTTTCTAACGTATGGTTCGGCTTTTTCGGCAGCTTTTAATACTTCATTGTGGTTTACATCTTCTATATTATCTTCATCTCCCATATCAGTAATAACTGATATTCCAAACGTTTCTAATTCCATGTGTCGCGCTACAATGACTTCAGGAACAGTAGACATTCCAACGCAGTCTGCTCCCAATTTTTTCACCATTCGGTATTCTGATAACGTTTCAAATGTTGGTCCTTGTAAACCCATATATACGCCGTCTTGAACGATAATATCATTTTCAGCAGCTATCAATTTTACTTTGGCAATCATCGCTTTACTGTAAGGTTCGCTCATATTTACAAAACGAGGTCCAAAACGTTCTTCATTTTTTCCACGCAAAGGGTGTTCGGGCATCATATTAATATGGTCGTTAATCAAAATAATAGAACCTACTTTATAATTTGGATTTACTCCTCCCGAAGCATTTGAAACTACCAACTTGGTCACGCCCAAGTATTTCATAACTCGAACAGGAAAGGTAACTTGTTTCATGTCATAGCCTTCATAATAGTGAAAACGACCTTGCATTGCAACTACTTTTTTTGCTCCAATAGTTCCAAAAACCAATGCACCTTTATGACCTTGAACGGTTGAAACAGGAAAATTCGGAAGTTCTGAGTAGGGTACAATTTGTTCAATAGCAATATCATCTGTAAAACTTCCAAGACCTGAACCTAAAATAATGCCGTATTCTGGAGTAAAATTGGTTCTTTCAGTAATATACTTAACCGTTTCTTGAACTTCTTCCCACATTTTTAATTTATTTTAATTTTATACCTAACTATTTGTTATATATATTATTATGATTTTAAAACTTAGCTACTTTTTGTTTATAATGTTATAAATACTTCACAAAAACTTCACAATAATAATTTTAACTATATTTACATCCTATTATTTGAATAGTCAAATGTAAAATAAATTATGGGAGTTAAGATAATTTTAGCCAAAAAAAGAAATGAAAATGTAGGGATACTAGCAATCCAACATATAAAGAACAAAATAAAAGTTCAAAAAAGAATTGGTATCCAAGTAAAAATAGAACACTTTGAAAAATACTTCATAAAAAAATTAAATAGATTTAATGTAAATGATGAATTGGACTATAATTCAATAAATAATAAAATAAGTGAAGAACTTAATAAATTTAATGGATTAGAAACCTCATCATTTAAAAACCATAACAAGGAAGAAAATAACTTATCCTATATTGATTATTTCAAAAAAGAAACAGAAAAAATATTGGTATTGGGAACAAAATCAAGACATTTAGATGTGTTGAAATCCATATCAAGATATTTGAAATCCAAAAATAAATCAGATTTATTATTTAGAGAAATAGATCCTGATTGGATAGATCTTTTTGTTATATCTCTAAAAAATAGAGGACTTGCAAACACTTCAATTGTTGACACAATATCAACATTTAGAAAAATACTTAATTCAGCCATTAATGAAGATATTTACTATTATAGAAAAAACCCGTTTTGCAAATACCAACAATTACAAAAATCAACAAAACCAATTGACCCTTTAAGTGATGAGGACATTTCTAGACTAATAAATCTTAAAAGTAATGGAACTAAAAAACAAAATAATTTAATGTATTTTAAAAATATGTTTTTATTTCAGTTTTTTGCAAATGGAATGAGAATGTCAGATATTTTTTTTATCAGATGGGAAGATTTCAAACCCGATAAATTAGTTTATCAAATGATGAAAACAGACAGAAATATGGAAGTTTATTTGAATATTAATATCTGTCATATCATCAATGAAATATTAGGAAATAACATCTTGTATGATGAGGTAGTAGAAAAAACTAAATTAAGAATACCTGTTAATTGTTATAGAATTCTATTCAAACCTGGAGAGGCAATCGAAAAAATAAACATAATTGATTGTAATGTTTTATTGAAAAAATTAAACGTAAAAAATAAAATTATAAGTAATGAAACTAAAGGTGGTGATATTGGTAGATTTGAGTTTTACAAAGGTTACTACTATTCCTTGTATTCAGGAGGTATCGATAAAATCGAAGCAATTAAGGAAATAATTGATTTAAGGATTTTAATTGAAGATGAAATTGAAAATAATTACATCCGCAAAACATATACAAACATCAGAAATTTAGACAAAACGGAATTTGTATTTGAAAAATTCATTAAAGACAAACAAAAGGGAATATTTAAGAAATACAACAAAAACAAAGAACTTACAGAAATACAATATAAAAGATACAAAAACCTTCAAGTGTCATACAATTATTATCTATCTCAAATAAAAGAAGTATACGAGTTTGATATTCGTTTAAGTAGTCATATTGCAAGACATTCTTTTATAAATTCCTTACTTAAAAGTGGAAAAGCGGATTTGTGGGACATTAAAAATTTGATGGGGCATGGAGAATTAAGAACTTCTGAAAAATACATAAACAAACATTTTCAAGGTAAAGAAAAACAACACAAAATAAACAAGGAAGTTAGTAGGTTGTATCAGATTAGACGACTTAAATAAAGACAAGTGTTTTTCACTTAAATCCAAACTTCACAACCTCATCAATTTCATTACTGACATATTCAAGGTCTCCAATAAATCCCCAATTTGAATTGTCTTTGTTAAATTCTTTTTGGTGATTTTTCAACTTTTCATAAAGTAGAATTAAGTCATTTTCGATCTTAATCATAAGTTGATTATATTTTGTTGAGGTACTCATATTTATTCTGTAATAAGTTTTTTGATTTTTTGAATAGTTCCGCTACTTTTATCTGTTAGTTTCATTGTCTTTCTTACTGAATATCCTTGTTTTAATAATTTAACAACGTCCTTGTGTTCTGTTAATAGAGTTTCTGCATCTTTCTTAAATCCCTCTTTTCTGCCAACTTTGCCACCATTATTTCTATAACTCTCATAACCTGATTTTATTCTTTGTCTAATTTGAGTTTTTTCCATTTCACTAACAGAAGTTAGGATTTGAATTAAAAATTGCGACATTGGATTTATTTCACATTTATCGTTTAAGGTTTCGATATTATGGTTTTTAATGTAAAGTGAAATGCAATTTTCATTCAACAACTGAATAGTTTTAAGAACCTCAATCGTATTTCTTCCTAATCTACTCAACTCCCAACAAAGAACTTTATCAATTTTATTAGATTTGATGTAGTTTATCATTTTCATTAGTTCTGGTCGTTCCTCATTTGTTTTCCCTCCGGATATTTTTTCCTCAAAAATAGAAACAACCTCATAATTCATATTTTTTGAGAACTCTAACAATTCCTCTGTTTGTCTTTTGTAATCTTGACTATTTGTTGAAACCCTAGAGTATATAACGACTTTCATATTGTATCACTTTAATATTTTATATTCCGAAGATACAAAAAATGTATCAAACTACCTAATCTTTATTGATTAAAATAATACACTTTGTAGTTTGATACATTTATTAAATAAAAATGCCAGTATCGTGAGAACTGGCATTTTAAATTTTTAACAAATGTGTTAAATGGATTTCCATAATGGATTATTTAAGTTAGTAATAAATTGAGGCCACTTCTTTCCCTTGTAGTGGCAGGGTTCTGAATTTTGAGGTGATTCCTCTACTTGTTTACATCTTTTTATTTTTTATGGTTAATATATTAAACTTTGAAACTATATAAGTTTCCAATCTGTTCCGTGGTTCTTGTCAGCACCAACTTTGAACTTAACTTGTAATCTACCTGCAGTAATCAAGTCTGCTACATAACTTGTTGGAATAACATCACATTTAGGATTTTTACAATTAAATGATTTTGCGATTTCATTTAGATCCCAGCACTCTAATTGCAAAGACGATTTCCCATCTTGAATCTCAATTAGAACAATATTGTTTTTAACAACTAAACTGAACAAATACCCATTATAAAGAACTTTATCTTTACCTGATAGGAATGGTGTTGTAAAAGTAGCAATACCACCTACTTTAATACCAACATTGTTTTTTAAGTTCGTAACAGAACCTTTCATTTTTCTGCCAGGCCCCAAACGAAATAATTTGTTGGTGATCAATGCCTCATTAAAAAATGGTTTTGACTTTTTGAAAATTGTTGGATAAGTCATAAATCCTCCGTCGAAAATTGATTGTGCTTGCATAATTTTTGCTTTTTATTTGTTATTAATTAATCCTCTATTCCTAATAAACTTAATTTTCTATCTCTAACTTCCCTTTTGTATTCTGCAATATCATCTAATATGAATTGACTATATACATTGTTCATTTCTGAATCATCAATCTCATATAATTTATTTTCTAAATATTTTGTCATATACTCTATGTATATTGGTGTGATTAATTCATAATCAACCTCATCATTTTCAACCACTAAATCATATTTATTAATAAGATAATCTAAATGATTTGTAATTAATATACCAAAAAGACATTGCAAATCTTTTTTATATAAGTTTTCACATTTTTTCTCAAACTTTTCTATTTCCTCATCATCTTCCATCTCAATAGTAAAAATCTCTGTGTAATGTTGAGTATGTTCATCAACAATCTCTACTAGTTCATACTCTAAACATTCTTTAATAATCTCTAATTCCTCTTTTTTTCTTGTTTTTCCCATAAGCTTTTCTTTTATTAATTAGTTATTTTTTCTCTTATATAATGATGTTTGTTTCATTATTTCTTCTGCAAAAGTATAGTCAAAAAATGTGATATTCTAACGAAAATAGAATTACTTCTTTGATATAAAGAATTGATTAATAGAGAGTAATTTACTGAATGCTTCCAAAGATTTTGCCTCTGAAACCACCTGTAAATTCGTTTTTTTAACAAAAGTTACGTGATGCTCACAGAGGCTTTTTTATCTTAAAAAAATGTTAAATTTTTAAAATCTTAGTAAACTCAATAAGTTTGAATGGATTTTGAATTTTATATATAAAATCTGGTATAAGAGAATAAATATTTATTTATTTATTTTTTTCGGTAATTCAAAATTGAATAAATCAGAAGGGGAAATCTCTAAAGTTCTAATTATTTTGAATAGAGTACTAATAGTAGGATTTGTTTTTGTGGTTTCAATCCTTGCGATTTGTGATAGTGTTAATTCTGAACGATATGCTAATTCTTCTTGACTGATACCTTTTTCTGCACGTATTTCTTTTAGTCGTTTTGCTAATAACTTTAATCCTTCCTCATCAAATGTAAATGTTCTTGATAAATTATCACTCCTTTTCATTTACCAAAAAGAAGATAATTAAAATTGTTTTATTATAGCATATTTGCTATAATTTTATATTTTTGCAAAATAATTAGCTAATGGTCAGGAAGATTTCAGAGGTTAATCGTTATTAAGATAGTAATTGTTAATAAAATAAAACTAACTGCAAGGTGGTTGCGGTGTGTGTTTGTATAATTGTAAAATTTATAAAAGAATCATGATAGATGTAAAAAATATATTGGAAGATGCGATAAAATCAATTGAAGTGAAGCACTTAATGAGGAATGAGAAAGATTTCACATATGAATTATATAGTAAATTGAAAGGAATAGATTTTGGCAATAACGTAGAAGTTACTGGTGAAAGTACAAAAAAAAGATTTTCATGGAATGATGATATACTTCGTGATGAATTAATAAGAACATATTTTTTTAGAAATAATCAAAATGCAAATAGAAACATAATTAGATATCCTGATTTACTGATACATGAGTTTGAAACATTAGATCATCAATATTTATTATAGCATATTTGCTATAATTTTATATTTTTGCAAAATAATTAGCTAAAATTCAGGAAGATTTTAATAGTTAATCGATTAATTTAATATCTTAACAACTTATAAATAAGTTATGGATATCATTAATTCAGAAGGGACAATAATTGCAATTGAAAGAATAAAGAATAGTCATTTTCTAAAAATTAAAAAGCAAAATGATAATCAGTATGCTTACTTTCCAATTGATAGAACACAATTGGAAAAATATTTTTCAGGAGAAATAACTACTCGTGAACTTCTAATACCATTAGATGAGTTGTCATTTATAGATGATTTATATACAGACATTAATAATGGACTGAAAAGAAATAGTACAACAGAAATATTAAACAAATTTAACCTTTAGTGCACAAAAATGAAAAAACTTTTACTTTTAATAGGGTTTGTATCCCTTACAATACATAAACAATTAACTTCTTATGTGTCAACAGAAAATTTAACAGATTTAGAGGATTTAGTTCAATCAATTAAAGAAGAACAAGTAATTTTTCTTAAAGACTTTTTAAACATAAAAAAATATAAAATGAATAAATCAATTAATTCAATATTCTTACTGATGTTTTTTACAACCTTTGTAAATGCCCAATCATTGACATCGATTATTGGTCCTACAGAAGTTTGTAACGGTTCGCAAAATGTTCAATATGTTTTTAACGGAACGGGGGTTCCTAATGCAACATATGAATGGAATAGCCCTTTTTATTCAGGAACTACTAATAGTAGTAGTATAATCATAAATATAAATACGCCAAATTCATCTGCTTCAATAGGTTGTAACGAGATAGTAAATGGCTTAGTTATAGCTTATGGCACATTACAAATTAATATAAAACAAACTCCAGATCTTGGAGTAATTACAGGTACAACAGCAGTAGGATGTCCAAGTTCAACAAATTATAAAAATTATAGTGTAAATTTAAACTCTTCTGTAAGTGATTACATTTGGACTGTGCCAAGTGGTGCTACTTTTACGGGTATTCTCAATCAGCCTAACAAAATTAATGTAAACTATGGATCGACTTCCGTTTCTGGTATTATTACTGTAAAAGCAGGTTGTGGAACTACTTTTGGTAATTTATCTACACTTCCAATAACAGTAAATCCTTGGCCTTCAGCTGCTCAAGCATTTTCAGGTCCATCGTCAATATGTGTAGGTCAGACAGGTCAGACAGGATTGATTTATAATGTTCCTATAATTGCTAATGCTACATCTTACCAATGGACATTACCAAGCGGAGCTACCTGTACAAGTGGATGTACAACAAACATTATTCATGTTAACTATGGAGCCGCAGCAGTTTCAGGAAACATAACTGTACAAGGCGTTAATAGCTGTGGTGCTGGGAGCGCATTTTCGATACCAATAACAGTAAATAGAACTAATCCTACTGGTACTGGGATTATATCTGGTAATTCATCAGTTTGCTGGGGGAATACTATAAATTATATTGTTTCTTCAATTGTTGATGCTGCATCCTACCAATGGACATTACCAAACGGAGCTACAGGTACAAGCACAACTAATAGTATTAATGTGTATTATAATATTTTGAATTATCCGCAATCAGGAAACATAACAGTAACTCCAGTTAATAGTTGTGGAGCTGGAGCTACAGCTTCTTTATATGTAAATACAAATGCATTTTCTCCTGGACTTCCTGGGATTATATCTGGTGCAACACAAGTTTGTGCAGGTCAAAACAATGTAATATATAGTATTCCTTCAATTAATTATGCTTCCTCTTATGAATGGACATTACCAAGTGGGGCAACAGGAACAAGTATCACAAATAATATTGCAGTAAGTTATGGTTCAGCATCTTTATCAGGCAATATCACAGTAAGGGGAAAAAATGTTTGTGGTGTTGGACAAAATGCCTTATTACCAATCTATGTTGGTTTTCCTTCAAATGCAGGAGCTATTTCAGGTAACACAACGGTTTGTAAAGGACAAAACGGTGTAACATATTCTGTTCCTTCAATTGCAAATGCAACTGCTTATGTTTGGACATTACCAAACGGAGTAACAGGAAGTAGTACCACAAATAGTATTACTGTAAATTATGGAACTACAGCAGTTACAGGAAATATTACAGTTAAAGGTACAAACAATTGTGGAAACGGAGTAGCTTCAACTCTTGCTGTTGTTGTAAATAATACATTACCTCCAACAGGTAATACTTCACAGAATTTTACACAAGGTCAAACATTGTCTAATTTACAGGTTACTGGAACCAATCTAACTTGGTATGCAAATCAATCAGATGCTAATAATCAGGTTAGTCCCATAACTAATTCAACTTTATTAGTAAATGGTTCAACTTATTATGTTACACAAACTAATAACGGGTGTGAAAGTGTCCCATTAGGTATAACTGTTACTACAGCACTTAGTTTAAATGATTATTCTAAAGGTGAGATAAAATTATACCCAAACCCAACAACTCTTTCTATACTTCATCTTTCTATAAAAGATGGAATCTGCATAGATAAGATAAGTATTGGAGATATTACTGGAAAAATTGTTTTAGAACTAACAGAAAATTTATCGTCAATAAATGTGGAAAAACTAGCCAAAGGAGTTTATATATTAACTGCATATGAAGGTGAAAAAAAATACCAAGAGAAATTCATAAAAGAGTAAAAAATGAAGAAAATATATATTCTATTAATTTTAATTATTTCTATAAAAGCATCAATAAAAGCTCAGACTGTCTTGCCAAGCGTTACTATTGGAACTCAAATATGGGCATTAAACAATTTAGATGTTACTACGTACAGCGATGGTACACCAATACCTCAAGTAACATCCCCAACAGACTGGGGAAATTTAACAACAGGAGCATGGTGTTATTATAACAATGATAGCACTATTGGAGCTAATGTTGGGAAATTGTATAATTGGTATGCAGTTGCTGGTATATATAATTCAGACTCCTATGCTAATTCAGCTTTAAGAAAAAGTTTAGCTCCTACTGGTTGGCATATACCTTCTGATACTGAATGGACTATTTTAACAACTTTTCTGGGAGGAATAAACGTCGCTGGAAGTAAGCTTAAAGGTCAATGGCCCTCAAGCAGTCAATGCTCAACAAACAGTAGTGGTTTTAGCGGTCTTCCATGTGGTTACCGTGATATGAATGGATCATATATGAAGTATCATGAAGACGCATATTGGTGGTCATCTACCGGAAATTTCTTAGCAGGGTCTGGTTATTATAGAGCTTTATATACTGATGTTTGTTCAGTTGGAAGCGCTGACCTTTATAAATCTGATGGATTTTCAGTTCGTTGTTTGAGTAATCAATCTTTAAGTATTGATGATCAGTTTTTTGATCATAAAATAGTTATTTATCCAAATCCTTCGTATTCTTTAATTAATCTCTCACTAAATGAAAGAATATGTATAGAAAAGGTAACTATTTTAGATATTACAGGAAAAGTAGTTTTAGAACAAAATGAAAATTCATCTATAATAAATGTAGAAAAACTAGCAAAAGGTGTATATATTTTACTTGCTTATGCAGGTGATACAAAATATCAAGAAAAATTTATAAAAGAGTAAAAAAATGAAAAAATTAAAAAAAATCACCACAATTCTATGTTTATTAATGTTGTTTGGTTGTTCAACTAATAGTGATACTAATGGAAATACAACAACAGTAGTAGTTCCTATAGCACCATCCAATTTAACAGGGACAGCTGTTTCAACAACAGAAGTCAATTTATCTTGGACAGATAATTCTACCAACGAAACGGGTTTTAAAATTGAACGTAAAACTGCATCTGGAACTTTTGCTGTTGTTGGAACTACTTCAACAGATATAACAGTTTTTAACGACACAGGGTTAATTCCAAACGCTACCTACATTTATAGAGTTTTTTCCAATAATACAGCAGGAAATTCACTTACATATTCAAATGAATTAATAATTACCATAGCTCCAACCGATATAGATGGTAACTCTTATACTACTGTAAATATTTGCAACCAAACATGGATGCAAAAAAATCTAAACACAACAAAATATAGTGATGGCACTACTATTCCGCAAGTTACGGACCCAACGGCTTGGTCAAACTTGACTACAGGTGCTTGGTGTTATTACGATAACGACCCCGCCAATGAAGCTGTTTATGGTAAACTTTATAATTGGTATGCCGTAGCAGGCATTTACAATGCTGCCTCTGCAGCCAATCCAGGTTTGCGAAAAAAACTAGCACCATCAGGTTGGCACTTGCCAACAGATGCCGAATGGACTAATCTAACTGATTGTTTAGGTGGTGAAGCAGTAGCAGGAGGCAAAATGAAAGAAATTGGCTTATCACACTTTATAAGTCCTAATGCCTTCGCTACAAATAGTAGCGGTTTTACTGGTCTTCCGGGAGGTTGCCGCAACATTGGTGGAGGGTTCAACAACATTACTGGAGTCGGTTATTGGTGGAGTTCGTCTGAGAACGGAACATTAGGCGTATGGTATCGTAGTATAGGTACTGGTGACGGTAATGTTTTTAGAGGTAATGACGGAAATAAGTATTTTGGTGTCTCAGTACGTTGCGTCAAAGATTAATACGCAGGTTTTGGGATTAATACGCAGGTTTTGGCGGGTTATTTTCTAAAACTATACATTGTATTATCTCAACGAATTTTAATTAGTTTGTTGAAAGATTTAAAATATTGTTTTTTTCATTGGTTGAAAATTTTTGTTTATTATAACTTATTTATAAGTTGGTAAAGATATTAAATTAACGTGAGTTCAAGTACCCACTAACACTACCCCTAGAATATTAATTGCATTACTATTTATTTATTTACATTCTTGGAATCAAACATTAATTCCTAATAGTTCGATAACAATTAATAATTTTGGTGGATTGACAGCCTCTGCTTATTTTGATAATAATCTTAACTCACCAAGTTTAGAAGGTTTTGGAAGATTATTTTCTAAAAACTATACATTGTGTCATCTCAACGAATTTTAATTCGTTTGGTGAATGATTTATTAATACAATGTACAATTAAAACATTCTAGAGGTGGTGGGGACTTGCCGGTAATTGGAATGTTCAGATGAGTTTATCCAAGGACAGAGGTTAATCTGCTTGGTCATCTCGAACATATTACCAATAATAAATACTTGCCGTATAAATATCACGTTCATAATAAATCGTCCTTGATTTATTATTGGGTCAGCCACTTACAATGCTCTTGGACGCACCGTTATACCTATCGCTCCCGACCTTAATGCCACGATTGCACTTTGTATAATTCCCCTGGTGGTGCAGTACGATATAAAACCCAGCGTTATCTCATTATCCGCCATTCTATAAAGATTTTAATTTCTTAAATTATATATTAAGAAATGATTTGTTCCTTTTCATTTTAGTTCAATCTTTCAAGTTTTACCTTTAGTTCCAAAACTGCATTTTGCAACCTCAACTTTTCTTTTTTCTTAAAATCAGTTTCAACTTTTAGTTTGTCATTATTCTTTTTAACCTCTTCATTCCACTTCTTAATCTTATTAAAATTAACCATCTATTTTGCTTAATTTTTCAATGAGAATAAACTCCATCAAGTTAAAGAAAGTTGATTCTTGATATAAATGCAGGTTTTTATATTTAACTATTTCTGCATCTTGTTTCTTTAATTCCCTTTGAATCTTTGTTCTTGGTACTTTCAAAACTGTTCTCATAGTTTCAATGTCATAATACTTTTTATTTCCTTTTATTATAAATGTTACCATAAGTTTATGATTTGTATATTTTTTCTAGTAATCTATATTCCTCGATGAGGTCATCAATGTTTTCTTCATCATTTTCTGGTTCGTCTTGTACTTCATCTTGAACCTCATCACCATTTATGATCCTGTCAAACTCATCAGATAGTTTGTTGTCAGGTAAGTTGGTTTCTTCCTCTGGCAGTTCTTGTATTTCTCTATTATACTTTTCTACAATAAACTTTATAAAGTTTGTATGAAGGTGTTTTTTCTTTTTCATCTTATAACTTATTTTTTGCTGATTTGAATCAGTATAAGTTATATATTGATAAAATAAAGTAGTTTTTAGAAGTAAGGATTTTTTATAGAAAAAACCATTTTGTATAAACTTGTATGTACATATTTCAAAAAAAGAGTTAGGGATTTCCTAACTCTTTACTCTGTGAAGTTTTGTAAATTATTTTTAAAAAACTTCATAAATACTTCACAATAACATTAATAAATTTTATATAGCATTGATTTACAATATTTTATTTATCATTTTTTACTTGTTCCCACATAATTTAAAATTATTTTGTTAAAATTATCGCCCTCCGAAATGAAACTACTTTTAATTGGCAGGTAAAAAAGTGCCTTCAAATTCTGATTTTTCAATCGAACATAATCTTTTTCCGTGGTGATAATCAACTTGTTATTTGCTTTGTTTTTTATTTCTTTTATGTCGTTTTCTGTAAAATAATGATGATCGGGAAAAACCATTAATAGATCATTTTCTCCTTGTAAATAATCAAAAAACGGTTTAGGTTTTGCAATTCCAGCCAAAAGTAGTTTGTCAATAGCATTAATTTCTTCTAAAGGTTTACTTTCAGTTTCATTATAAATTTGGTCATCATAGTCAATAAAACTAAAAAAAACTGGTGTTTTTAAACCCAATTTCGTTTTAATATTTCGCTGTGCAATATCCGAAATATCTTTAGGACATTTTGTGATAATTATCACGTTGGCTCTTTTTGCTCCGCTACTACTTTCGCGAAGATTACCTGTAGGTAGCATAAAATCGTCACAAAACAAATCATCATAAGCCGTTAGTATAATATAAAATCCGGCTCTTACTTTTCTATGTTGAAATGCATCGTCAAGCAAAATTACATCCGGTTTGTTTGGTAAAGACAATAATTTTTCGATCCCATTTCTTCGATTAGCATCAACTGCAACATTGATATTTGTAAATTTCTGATACAATTGAAAAGGTTCATCTCCAAGAATTTCTGCATTAGTATGTAAATCGGCTAAAAGAAAACCCTTTGATTTTCTCTTATAACCACGACTTAAAGTAGCAATTTTATAATTTGAAGATAGCAATCGAATTAAGTATTCGATTTGAGGTGTTTTTCCGGTACCGCCAACACTTAAATTACCAACAGCAATTATCGGAATATCAAACGTATAACTTCTTAAAATCCCCACATCAAATAGAAAATTTCTGATGAAAGTAATAAATCCGTATACGATCGAAAAAGGAAAAAGTAAATACCGCAAAATAATCATACCACGAAAGTAACATTTTTTTATCTTTGGATAGAAAATTATTTACAAATGAAATTTAAAAGTACCGTTATTTTAATCTTCTTGTGTTTTTTGTCGAACGGATACTCTCAAGAAAATCAAGACAAAGATTTACTCAAAATTTTATTGTCAAAATATTATCAAAACGAAAAAGTGATTGTGAAAAATCGATTACAATTTTTGAGTTTTTATTGTAACAAAGCACCTAATAATGAGGAAACACTTGAGGTAATCAATAAAAGTCCTTTATTGAAACAAAATGCTTCCGAAATAAAAAAACAAATTAATAATCAGCTTAATGAAAATTGGTCAAAAGAATTAAGTAGTATTTTTGAAAACCAAAATCAATATTTAAAAAGCAAAGTCAACAATTGTCTTTCTTACGACGAATTTCATAAAGTTTCCAAGCGTTTTAGTGACAACAATCAAAGATTAATGATTGTTAGTAAACCCATTTATTTTGCTAAAAAATATTGCTTGGTAAAAGTTGCTTTTTATAGAAATATTGAACATAATTATGGCTGCTATTTTTTATTTGAAAATATTAATAATACCTGGACCATAAAAGAAACTTTAAATGAGTGGGAAACCTAAATTTTAGATATTAAATTTTAGATAATTATTTCAGATATACATATGAATATAAAACAAATACTTACAATCCTTGAAGAAATGGCTCCTTTGGCTTATGCTGAAGACTTTGACAACGTTGGATTATTAGTTGGAAATCAGGAGAATGATCTTACTGGAATTTTAGTGTGTCACGATGCTTTAGAAAGTGTTATTGATGAAGCTATTGCAAAAAAATGTAACCTGGTTATTTGCTTTCATCCTATTATTTTTTCAGGCCTAAAAAAAATAACAGGCAAAAATTATGTAGAACGTTCCATTTTAAAAGCAATAAAAAATGATGTGGCTATTTATGCTGTTCATACTGCTTTAGATAATCATCAAAATGGTGTTAATAAAATATTCTGCGATGCATTAGGATTAAAAAAAACAAAAGTTCTAGTTCCAAAGCCAAACTTTATCCAGAAATTAGTCACATTTACCATTCCTGAAAACGTCGAGAAATTACGTTCCGCTTTATTCGAGGCTGGTGCGGGAACAATTGGAAATTATGAAAATTGTAGTTTCAATTCGCAAGGAATCGGAACTTATATGGGAAATGAACAGAGCAATCCAGAAATTGGACAACGATTTGAATTTATTGAAGCACCCGAAATTAAGATTGAAGTCACCTTTGAAAAACATTTGCAAAGTGCCATCTTAAAATCATTGTTCCAAAATCATGTTTACGAAGAGGTAGCTTATGAAATCTATAGTTTGGAAAACGATCATCAAAATATAGGATTGGGAATGATTGGTGAACTAGAAAATCCTATGGACGAAACTGAATTTTTAACCTTTGTAAAAAATAAAATGCACTGCGGTGGCATACGTCATTCGGCTTTATTAGGAAAAACAATTCGTAAAGTTGCTGTTTTAGGAGGTTCAGGAAGTTTCGCTATTAAAAATGCTATTCAATCAGGAGCCGATGTTTTTCTAACTTCTGATTTGAAATACCATAACTTTTATGAATCTGAAAATCAAATAATTCTAGCAGATATTGGACACTATGAAAGTGAAAGATATACAAAAAACTACATTGTTGATTTTCTTAAAGAAAAAATCACTAATTTTGCACCTTCCTTGCCCATAGGCAGGATTGTTTTATCAGAAGAAAATACAAATCCAGTTAAGTACTTATAAAATATGGCTACTACAAAAGAATTGAGCGTTGAAGAAAAATTAAGAGCGCTTTACGATTTACAAATTATTGACACTAGAATTGACGAAATTAGAAATGTAAGAGGTGAATTGCCTTTAGAAGTTGAAGATCTTGAAGATGAAGTGGCAGGTTTAACCATTCGTTTAGATAAACTACAACTTGATTTAGTGACTATTGAAGATAGTATTAAAGCAAAAAAGAATGCTATTGAGAACCATCAAATGGCTATCAAAAAATATACCGAACAACAAAAAGAAGTTCGGAATAATAGAGAGTTTAATTCATTAACTAAAGAAGTTGAATTTCAAGAATTAGAAATTCAATTGGCTGAAAAACAAATAAAGGAATTAAAAGCCTCTATCGAACATAAAAAAGAAGTTGTGGCAAATTCTAAAGAAAAATTAGAACAAAAAACAACGCATTTGAAGCATAAAAGAGCTGAATTAGACGATATTATGTCTGAAACACAAAAAGAAGAAACTTTCTTAATAAAAAAATCTGCTGAATTTGAAGAACAAATTGAAGAACGATTATTAGCAGCCTATAAAAGAATTCGTTCAAGTGTAAGAAATGGTTTGGCAGTAGTATCTATTGAACGTGGTGCTTCAGCAGGATCATTCTTTACAATTCCACCTCAAATTCAAGTTGAAATTGCAGCTAGAAAAAAAATCATTACAGATGAACATTCTGGAAGAATTCTTGTTGATGCTTCGCTGGCAGAGGAAGAAAAAGAAAAAATGGAAAAAATATTTGCAAAAATGTAATACCTTAAATCCCGATAATCTCGGGATTTTTTTATGTCAAAAAATACTCAAAATATTCTAGCAAAAAGTATTGGAGCCTATATAAACTTACTAAGTTATATTGCACCAAATAAAGCATTTGCCATTGCTTACAATTTTTTTAGCGAACCCAGAAAAGGAAAAATTAAAGTCGATAAAATTCCCAAAACGTTACAAAAAGCCTACCAACAAACCTATTCTTTTCAAGAACACCAAATTCAAACCTATACTTGGAAAGGAAATGAAGAAACAATCCTTTTAATTCACGGCTGGGAAAGCAATGCCTCTCGATGGAAAAAGTTATTACCTTACCTAAAAAAAACCGGTAAAACAATTATTGCTATCGATGCACCAGCACACGGATTAAGTAGTGGCAAGGAATTTAACGTACCACTATATGCCGAATTTATAAATCAAATTGTGATGAAATTCAATCCTCATATAGTTATTGGACATTCTATTGGAGGAAATGCTGTAGCTTATTTTCAAAGCAATTACCAACATAATTTTGACAAAATCGTATTGCTGGGTGCTCCTTCTGATTTTAAGATAATATTAGAAAATTATTTCAAAATACTAGGTTTGAATTCTAAAATTAAACAACAATTCTTAGTGTATATAAAAAGTAGATTTACTATTGTAATTGAGGATTTTTCAGCTGCTAATTTCTTGAAAGAAAGTACTCTCCCTGGGTTCATTGCTCATGACCTGAACGATATTGTAGTGCGAATTGAAGAAGGAAAAAAAATTGCAAATTCATGGAAAACTGCAACCTTTATTGAAACCAAAGAACTTGGTCATAGCTTGCACGATGCCATTTTATATCAAACTATTAGTGACTTTATAGAAAAATAAAAGCGTCTGAAGGCTACGTTTAAAAAAGCTAAAATCTATTTTCTTATCTTTGCACTATGGAAGAAAACCTTACTCGTATCAACAAATTTTTATCGGAAACTGGGTTTTGCTCGCGACGTGAAGCTGATAAACTTATTGAACAAGGATTAGTCACCATCAATGGAATTATTCCTGAAATGGGAACAAAAATAAGTCCCAACGATGAAGTGCGAGTAAACGGGACATTAATTCGAGAAAAAAGAGAAAAAAAAATCTACCTTGCGTTTCATAAACCTGTGGGAATTGAATGCACTACCAACCTTGAGGTCAGAGATAATATTGTTGATTACATCAATTATCCAGAGCGAATTTTCCCAATAGGCAGACTTGATAAAGCGAGTGAAGGATTAATTTTTATGACTAATGACGGAGATATTGTAAACAAAATTCTTCGCGCTAGAAATAATCATGAGAAAGAATATATTGTCACAGTAAACCGTCCAATTACGGATAGATTTATTGAACGAATGGCAAACGGAATTCCTATTTTGGATACTGTGACTCGAAAATGCAAAGTAGAACAAATCAGCAAATATGTTTTTAGAATTGTACTTACCCAAGGATTGAATCGACAAATTCGAAGAATGTGCGAATTTTTAGACTATGAAGTTGCAGCTCTAAAAAGAACAAGAATTATAAATATAACTTTAGATATTCCAGTAGGACGCTACCGTAATTTAACGGAAGTTGAAATTAACGAACTTAATCAATTAATAGAACCTTCTAGTAAAACTGAAGAAGCTAGTTTCCCAAAAGTAACTGCAAAAATTTCTAATCCAACAAATCGAAATTTTAAACACCGTTAAAAATATATTTTTAAAGATTCTCTTCCATGACATAATCATCCATCACAAAGCCATTGCCAATATCAATGATAATATCCTTAGTAATTGAAAAGCCATAATATTGATAAAACTTTTGGGCTTTGTTGAGTTTGTTAACATTAAGAAATAAAGCTGTATTATTATGACTTAATGCCTCTTTTTTAATGTAATCAACCAGTGCTTTTCCAATTCCTTTTCCTTGAATTTCAGGCAAAACATACAATTTATGAATTTTTGTTTTAGAACTATTTTCTGAATTAATTTCATAGGATGCAAAACCAATATTTACTCCGTTGTCTGCAGCTAAAATAAAAATATGCCCCTTACTACATTGATTTTCCAATGATTCAATAGCATAAAATTTGGTGAGCATATAATCCAATTCTTCTTTCGTATGCGTTGCGCCATAAGTATCGGGCCATATTTGATAAGCCAAATCTCTAATAATGGATAATTGTTCCCTTGAAGCAATAGAAAGTTCCATCTTATTTTTTCAATCTTTTTTGTTCTCTTGCCAAAAGCGTATTTTTTAACAACATGGCAATGGTCATTGGTCCTACTCCACCCGGAACTGGTGTAATATAAGAAGCTTTTTTAGCCACATTTTCAAAATCAACATCCCCTACAATTTTGTACCCTTTCTCAGAAGTCTCATCAGCAACACGTGTAATACCTACATCAATAACCACTACATCGTCTTTTACCATTTCAGCTTTTAAATAATTAGGAACGCCCAATGCGGTAATAATAATGTCAGCTTGCGTGGTTATTTGACTGATGTTTTTAGTATGACTGTGTGTTAAAGTAACAGTAGAATTTCCTGGAAAATGATTCCTTCCCATTAAAATACTCATCGGTCGTCCTACAATGTGACTTCTCCCAATAACTACAGTATGTTTTCCATTGGTTTGTACGTTATAGCGTTCTAATAATTCTAAAATTCCAAATGGCGTTGCCGGAATAAACGTACTCATATCCAGCGCCATTTTACCGAAATTCTCCGGATGAAAACCATCTACATCTTTACTCGGGTCAATAGCATTAATAATTTGTTGGGTATCGATTTGCTTGGGTAATGGAAGCTGCACGATAAACCCATCAATATCGTCGTTTTGATTTAGTTCTTTAATCTTTTTAAGCAATTCTGTTTCAGACGTTGTGCTGGGTAATTTCACTAAAGTCGATTCAAAACCCACGCGTTCACAGGCTTTTACTTTGCTACCTACATACGTTAAACTGGCACCATCATTTCCGACAATAATAGCCGCCAAATGCGGCACTTTTTCGCCATTATCCCTCATCTTTTGAACTTCGGCTGCGATTTCATTTTTGATGTCTTCGGATACTTTTTTTCCGTCTAAAATTTGCATGATGTAGTTATTTTGTGTGTTGTATTGTTATATGTAAAAGGATAAAATGGAAATAGGAACTATAAAAAAAGACGCAATAAAATCGCGTCTTTTTACTATTACTTCATACCGTTCATACCGCCCATCATGCGCATCATATTCTTTCCGCCTGGACCTTGCATCATCTTCATCATCTTACTCATTTGTTCGAATTGTTTCATCAGTTGATTAACCTCTTCTATTTTTCTACCTGATCCTTTAGCAATCCTATTTTTTCTTTTCATATCAATGATGGAAGGTTTACTTCTTTCAATCGGTGTCATCGAATGGATAATTGCTTCGATATGTTTAAAGGCATCATCTTGAATTTCTACATCTTTCAATGCTTTTCCTGCACCAGGTATCATTCCGACTAAATCTTTCATGCTACCCATTTTTTTAATTTGCTGAATTTGAGCCAAGAAATCATCAAAACCAAATTCGTTTTTAGCAATTTTTTTCTGAAGTTTTCTCGCTTCTTCCTCGTCGTATTGTTCTTGAGCGCGTTCCACAAGCGAAACAACATCTCCCATACCCAAAATTCGGTCGGCCATACGAGAAGGGTAGAACACATCAATGGCATCCATCTTTTCACCAGTACCTACAAATTTAATGGGTTTATTGACTACCGATTTAATCGTAATAGCAGCTCCACCACGAGTATCACCATCTAATTTAGTCAAGATAACTCCGTCAAAATTCAATCGATCATTAAATGCTTTTGC
Source organism: uncultured Flavobacterium sp. (assembly GCA_964610785.1). Taxonomy (GTDB): domain Bacteria; phylum Bacteroidota; class Bacteroidia; order Flavobacteriales; family Flavobacteriaceae; genus Flavobacterium. The sequence goes on from CAZSZH010000019.1 coordinate 37,433, forward strand.
CGTATTGACAGCATCCTGCCCTGTCATGGCATCTACCACAAATAAGGTTTCTTGTGGTTTAATAGCTTGATGCACATTGGCGATTTCGGTCATCATTTCTTCATCAACCGCCAAACGACCCGCAGTATCGACGATTACTACATTGAAACCATTTGCTTTAGCGTAAGCAATTGCTTTAAGCGAAATATCGACTGGATTTTTATTTTCTGGTTCCGAATAAACCTCAACACCAATTTGATCTCCAACAACATGCAACTGATTGATTGCCGCAGGACGGTAAATATCACAGGCCACTAAAAGTGGTTTTTTATTCTTTTTGGTTTTAAGATAATTAGCTAATTTACCCGAAAAAGTAGTTTTACCCGAACCTTGTAAACCCGACATTAAAATTACCGTTGGATTACCCGAAAGATTGATTCCAGTAGCATCACCCCCCATCAATTCGGTCAATTCGTCTTTCACCAATTTCACCAATAATTGTCCTGGTTCTAATGTGGTTAACACGTTTTGTCCCATTGCTTTTTCTTTTACAGCGGTTGTAAAATCTTTGGCAATTTTAAAGTTCACGTCAGCATCAAGTAAAGCGCGACGCACTTCTTTTAAAGTTTCTGCAACGTTAACTTCGGTGATTTTTCCGTGTCCTTTCAGGATATGAAAAGCTTTATCTAATTTTTCGCTTAAATTATTGAACATAGCATTCTATTTTTTTGTGATGCAAATATAATATAAAGGTTTCGAGCCACAAAGACGCAAAGCCACAAAGGTTTGTTTAAAATTACATTCTTTCAGGAACTTCAATTCCTAAAAGTTGAAATGCAGATTTTATGGTATCGGCAACCTTTTTAGAAAGTTGCACTCTGAATACTTTTTTATTAAAATCTTCTTCGCCAAGAATAGATACATTTTGATAAAACGAATTGAATTCTTTGACTAAATCATAAGTATAATTGGCTATTAATGCTGGACTATGATTTTTAGCAGCATCCTGAATTACTTCGGGATATAATTCGATTTGTTTGATTAATTCTTTTTCTTTTGAATGCAGCACTTCGATTGCGCTCGGCGTGGCAAAATCGAAATTAGCTTTGCGCAAAATGGATTGAATACGAGCATAAGTATACTGAATGAAAGGTCCTGTATTTCCGGCAAAATCGACCGATTCTTCTGGATTGAACATCATTGACTTTTTAGGATCCACTTTCAGCATATAATATTTCAAAGCGCCTAAGCCAATAGTTGTGTATAATTTGGCTTTTTCATCGTCGGAATACCCATCTAATTTCCCTAATTCTTCAGAAATAGTTTTTGCAGTTGTGGTCATTTCTTCCATTAAATCATCAGCATCCACCACGGTTCCTTCACGCGATTTCATCTTACCCGAAGGCAATTCCACCATACCATAAGACAAATGATATAGATTCGCAGCCCATTCAAAACCTAATTTTTTCAGAATTAAAAACAAGACTTTAAAATGATAATCTTGTTCGTTTCCAACGGTATACACCATACCTCCTACATCCGGAAAATCTTTTACCCGTTGAATGGCGGTACCAATATCTTGCGTCATATAAACCGCAGTTCCGTCGGAACGAAGTACAATTTTTCGATCCAAACCATCAGGGGTTAAATCAATCCAAACCGAACCATCAGGATCTTTTTCAAAAATACCTTTTTCCAATCCGAATTGTACGACCTCTTTTCCTAAAAGGTAAGTGTTGGATTCATAGTAGTACGAATCGAAATTCACGCCTAAATTTTTATAGGTTTGTGCAAAACCATCATACACCCATTGGTTCATGGTTTTCCAAAGTTCGATAACTTCGGGTTTACCAGCTTCCCAATCGAGGAGCATTTGTTGGGCTTCTAGTATAATTGGTGCTTGCTTTTTCGCTTCGTCTTCCGATTTTCCTTGAGCCATTAAATCGTTAATTTGCGATTTGTATACTTTATCAAAAGCTACATAAAAATTCCCAACCAATTTATCACCTTTCAAACCAGAAGATTGAGGTGTTTGTCCTTCGCCATATTTCTGCCAAGCCAACATTGATTTACAAATGTGAATGCCGCGATCGTTGATGATTTGCGTTTTGTATACTTTTTTACCCGATGCTTTGATGATTTCGGCAACCGAATATCCTAAAAGATTATTACGAACATGACCCAAATGCAAGGGTTTATTCGTGTTTGGCGAAGAATATTCTACCATTACTGCTTTTTCATCTTCAAGAGCAGTAACAAATCCAAATTGTTTGTTTGATTGAATTCCGTTAAAGAATTTAATATAATAAGCATCCGAAATTACAATATTTAAGAAACCCGCTACTACATTGAATTTTTCCACTTCAGCAACATGTTCAACTAAGTAGGTTCCAATTTTGGTTCCGATTTCAACCGGATTTCCTTTAATAACTTTCAGCAATGGGAAAATTACCATCGTAATATCACCTTCAAAATCTTTCCTTGTTGCTTGAAATTCAATTTTTTCGAATTCAGCCTCGAAAATAGTATGAATAGCTTCCTGAATAGATGGTTTTAAAATTTCTTGTAGTGACATTATTATTGATTTAATTGAGACTGCAAAGATATATTTTAATCATAAAAAAGAGAATCAAATACTTCAGTATAATCACTATTTATTTAAACTAAACTACAAAATTAATTAATGTAAGATTTTTACATATAAAAAATGAAATAAATTGCACTTTATCGATTTTATTTGATAATTAACGATATTGTACATTACATTTGATTAAGTAAATGAATGCCGTATGAAAAAAATAATACCCTTACTAATTGTTTTATTTAACTTTTCTGCTTTTTCACAAGCAATATCAGTTGATACAAATACGTACACAGTGCCTCAATTAGTTAACAATGTATTAATTAATTCTTCCTGTGTAAATGCTTCTAATATCACTTGGAGAACAGGAACCAACTTTGGATCTGTGAATGGGATAGGATATTTCGAAAACACCAATCCAAATTTTCCAATGAAGAGTGGTGTTATTTTGAGTACAGGTAATGTTCAAGAGGCAACAGGACCAAACACAAGTATGTTATCATCAGGATCAAATTCTTGGCAAGGTGATTCAGACTTAGAAGCTACATTGGCGACTTCAGGAATATCGATGGCATCAACAAATGCTTCAGTCTTAGAGTTTCAGTTTGTTCCCATATCCTCACATTTTGATTTTAATTTCTTATTTGCTTCTGAGGAGTATGGTAATTTTCAATGTCAATTTTCAGATGCATTTGCTTTTTTATTAACTGATATGACAACTGGTATAACTACAAATCTAGCTGTTGTACCAGGTACCAATAGTCCAATATCAGTTGTTACCATTAGAGATTTTTTATATAATTCTATTTGTCCTTCTTCAAATTCGCAATATTTTGGTTCTTTTAACGGAGGAACTTATGCAGCAAGTTCGGCTACCAATTTTAATGGACAGACAAAACTGATGAATGCGTCTTCAGTTTTAATTCCGAATAGACAATATAAAATTAAATTAGTGATTGCTGATAGAGGAGACTATAAATCAGATTCTGCAATTTTTTTATCTTCGGATAGTTTTAACATTGGTCAAAATGTTCTGGGAAATGATCTAACAGTAGCTAATAGCACAGCGATTTGCAATGGCCAAACTCATTTAATAGATTCGGGACTTAATCCTGCACAATTTACTTTTGTTTGGAAAAAAGATGGTGTAATATTACCAAGTCAAACAAGTCCTACACTTTCTATAAATCAGCCTGGCACCTATGAACTGACTTATACTAATAGTGCTTTAGTTTGTCAATCAATTACTAATAGTTTAGTTGCGGAATATTATCCATTATTTACTACTCAAAATCCAAAACATATATATGTATGTGATACTGGTCAAGCTACTTACAATTTTAATTTAGATTATAATACTCCTATTGTTAAGGCTGGATTAGCTCCTAATATAGCTACTGTTTCATACTATGCTAGTAGTGCTGATGCAAATGCAAATACTAATGCACTTCCATTGATTTATACAAGTTCTTTAAATACGACCATCTATGTTAGAATAAATAACAACAGTACCGGATGTTATATCATTAAGTCATTTCAATTACTATCTGCTCCATCGCCAATTGCTAATCATCCTAATGATTTTATTAAATGTGCTGATGCAAACGGAAAAGCTAATTTTAATTTAACAACTCTGAGCGCTAGTGTTTTAAATGGTCAATCAAATTCTATATATAAAGTTACCTATTATAAAACTATAACGGATGCCAATGCAGGAATAAATCCTGTAACAAGTAGAGCAATATCCATCAATGAAACTATATACATCAGAGTTCAATTAACGAATGATTCTAATTGTTTTAGCATTAATTCAGTAAACTTAATAATTGCACCTATTCCTCTTGTGGATACGATTCAAAGTTTAACGACTTGTACAAATTATATTTTACCTCCCTTAACCAATGGAAATTATTTTACTCAATCGGGAGGTACTGGAACACCTATGTTTGCAGGTGACATTATTAGTACAACTCAAATTATTTTTATCTATAATGCTAGTACTGCTCCACCTTATTGCTCCAATGAGAGTAGTTTTACCGTTACTATTATAGTACCAAGTAATTCCATCTCATCTTCATATACGCATTGTGGAAATTTTCAATTACCTCCATTACCTAATGGAGAATACCATACGCAACCTAATGGTGGAGGAACAACAATTCCGGCAGGAACCGTAATTAATAGCAGTCAAACTCTTTACTATTATTATGTATTACCTACTCCACCTTATTGTATTATTGATTCGCCTACCAATTATGTTATTATTCCAGCACAAATAGTCCCTACTTTGAATAATGCTTTTGATTGCACTTCTTATACATTACAACCGTTGACTTTTGGAAATTATTATGATGCACCAAATGGCGCTGGTAATCAAATTCCTGTTGGAACGGCTATAACAAGTTCTAAAACAATATACATTCATGGTATTAATCCAGGAGGTTGTATTAGTGATTCAAGTTTCGAGGTAGTAATTGGTATTAATTTTCCAACGTCAGTTACGGAATGTGTTCAATATTCACTTCCTGCTTTAACAGTTGGTAATTACTACACAGGTCCAGGAGGTACTGGAACATTAATACCAGCAGGAACAACAATAAATACAACACAAACTATTTATGTTTACGCAGCCACCCAATCACAAACTAATTGCACTTCAAATTATAATTTTACAATAACTATAAGTATTCAACCTGCTATTCCAAATACACCTCCAGTTGTAGCCTGTGAAAGTTATACTTTGCCCACTTTGAATTCAGGAAATTATTATTCTGGAACAGGAGGAACCGGAACAATGTATCATGCTGGCGACGTAATTTATGATTCAACAACTTTATACATATACATCAATAATAGCAATGGATGTACCAATGAAGTGAATTTTACCATTACCATTAATCCAAAACCTGTAATTGATTCACGAGGAACAATTGATGCTTGTCATTCGTATACCCTTACTAATTTACTTCAAGGCAATTATTATACTGGACTGGGTGGTTCTGGAACGATGATGTCAGGCGGTACAATTCTTAATTCGTCTCAATTAGTTTATATATATGCTACTGTTTCTGGATGTACATCAGAAACTAGTTTTCAGGTTAATGTTCATGAAATCGATGCATATCATACACAAAATGTGACCGCATGTGATAGCTATGTGCTTCCTCCATTACCGTTAAATAACAAATATTATACACAAACTGGTGGACAATATGGAAATGGGATTGAAATTCCTGCTGGTACAGTAATAACATCGAGTCAAACTCTTTATATCTTTATTGAATCTGGAGGAAGAATCAACTGTACTGACGAAAGTAATTTTACTGTAACCATAACATCTACTCCCGTAATAAATTCGATACCAAATGTTCATGTATGTAATTCTTACACGCTGCCAGTTTTGGCGTTGGGAGACTATTATACAGAATCTAACAAAGGTGGAACTAAATTAAACGCTGGTGATGTGCTTACCTCCAATCAAACGGTGTATGTGTATGCTGAATCACCTTTAAATAGAAATTGTTCTAATGAAAAGAGTTTTTCTATCACTATTTTTAATGTAGATAATTTACCCAATGCAACAACATGCAGTAGCTATGTGCTACCAACATTAGTTCATGGAAATTATTATAATGGTCCTAATGGAACTGGTGGAACAATTGCAGCAGGAACAAGTATTACAACTAACAAAACCATTTACATTTTTGCACATTCTGGCTACGTGCCAAATTGTAGCGACGAAAGTAGCTTTACCGTTACAATCATTCCGCAACCTGTAGCTCATGCTGTTCCAATTGGCAATAGAACGATTTGCGATACTGATGGCACCAACGATGGAATTTTCAATTTCAATCTTTCTCCGTTAACTAGTTATGTTTTAGGTTCGCAAACAACGCCCGAATTTTCTGTAAGCTACTATCAAAGTTTTGCTGATGCCACCGCTGGAATCAACGCAGTAACAAATTCAAACCAAGCAACAGTTTACGTAAGAGTTAATAATGCACTCGCTCCTAATTGTTATGATATCAAAGCAATTCAATTGATCATTAACAAATTACCACAACCAAATCCAAAAGATGGAATAATTTGCATTAATAGCAAAACGGGTGTGGTCCTAAATCCATACATGATTTATAGTGGTCTTTCTACCGCAAATTATTCTATAAAATGGTATAATCAACAAGGGCATTTGGTAGGAAATGGTGCGAATTATCAAGCTATTTTACCGGGTGTATACACTGTAATTGCCATAAGTAATGCTACAGGTTGTGCTTCAGAACCTATTCCTGTAACAGTTAGCCCATCGGAGCCCGCCATTAT